>JAFGID010000304.1 GCA_016929735.1 Ignavibacteriales bacterium
CATTAACCCGAGGAGCCGGATACGGGAAAACTGTACGTCCGGATCTGCGAGGGGGTAGGCGGAGTAATCCGCCATCCTATCTCAATTGGGCGTCATGCTGAAATACAACAATCCGATAATACATTATGGAAAATTCAAATGAAATAAATCTTGGTAGTGTTCAGAAAACACTGTTACTTCCTCTATGGGGAAGGGCAATTGAAACGCAGAAACCAAAACCGCTTCTGGTTGATAATAAAGCTGTTTCTATCATAAAAAGTATTCCTTATGATTTTACTTTAATTGCTGAAAATATTAATCCAATAAGTCGTTTAAGCTGGATTGCCCGCAGTATTTACTTTGACAAGAAGATTAAAGAATTTATCAGTGTTTTTCCTGAGGCAACCATAGTTAATATTGGATGTGGACTTGATACAACATTTGACCGGGTGGATAATGGTAAAATTCATTGGTATGATTTGGATTTACCGGATACTATTGAATTAAGAAAAAAATACATTTTAGAAACAGACAGAAGAAAATTCATTTCTAAATCAGTATTTGATACAAGTTGGTATAATAAAATAGAAAAGAAAGATAATGTTATGTTTCTGATTGCCGGTGTACTTTATTATTTTAACGAATCTGAAGTAAAAAAACTGTTTATTAGCTTCCATACCTTTCTTCCGGGAGTAGAAATTGTTTTTGATTATGCCTCCAAATTAGGAATAAGCGTATCAAATAAAAAAGTGCTTGAAAAAGGAGGAATGGATAAATCTGCTTTTTTAAAATGGGGTATTAATAATATTAAGGAAATAGAAAAATGGGACAACAATATTAAAGTAATTGACAAGATGTCGATGTATAAGGAACATAAAAAGAATTATTCAATTTTTAAAAGAATGGGTATGACAATAGCAGACATGTTAAAAATAATGTCATTAGCTCATATCAGGATAAATTGATAATCCTTATAAGCACGAACGCCCAACACGCGCTATAGTTAATTGCCGTTGCAGTGCGTATTTCAAGGTATTCGCTCTTATTGAAGTTCGGCGTAGCTTGATAGGAAAGTGCTTTCAAATCGGCAACTAACCATAGCGCCAACGTTAGCGGCAATTTTAAAAAAAACTATAAACTTATTATGAAAAGAATAAAAAATAGAATTATTGCTTCCAACTTGATATTTATAACAGCAGGATTAGGTTTATTAAACTTTTATTTTGCAAGAGATCTGTTTATTTCTGGATCAAATATTTCAATTGCTGTTTTTACTATTCTATTTCTTGTAGGACTTGGTTTTCTTGCAAGAAAGGACATAAAGTGGATTAAGTGGGTATTTCTGGTAATCATGATTATAGGGCTTTTCAGTTTACCCCAAATACTCAATAATTTGTATGCAAAACCAATGGTTGGAATAATTAATCTCATTCAAACCATTTTACAGTTGGCTGCTTTATTACTTTTATTTATTAAGGACAGGTTAGTCGAGAATTAAATAAAACTGCCGCTAACAAGCGGTCATACGCAATGCGGGGTGCTGTGCCTGTTTTATTTACAACTCATTTAATAAAGCTTGTAGTAACGCGACAAGTTAGCGCTTCGAATCCCGCACTGCGCATACCGCTGACCGTTATAAACAAGGCTGAAGTCAGACCAACAACTAAATCAAATGAAAAACTTAGTATTAATAACTGTACTGTTAACCTGGCAATTACTTGGTTTTAGCCAAAATGACACAATAATAAAGAAAGGATATGTCAGTCTAGCTACCTTGATAGTAGATTATGAAACTTATAAGTTTAAGGGTGGAAACTTATCATATTATTCCTGTCCACTATGTAGTAATGATAGTTTGCCATTTCAAATTGCAGGTTCATCCGCTGGAGATTATGGTGATATCACCTTTAGATTAATTCCAACTTTCGATACTATTTTTAATGCCACAATAATCTGGATGGGAAGAGGTCAAATATATTATCCAAATACCTATAGTTTTTCACATCCATTTGAATCTTCAACAGGTTCAGTAGTGAAACCTGATGATATTCAATATTTCATTCACGGCAGCATGTTACAGTTAAATGATACGGATTTGATTAAGCAGGCTGATACAGCTTGGAATTCTATTGATACATTATTGATAACAAGTCAATTTTCAAGCCATTCTTATAAAGCTGGAATTTATCTGTATCCGCCTACAATAGGATCTTTTAATCCGTCAGTGGCTAAGTGGATTATATTTTTATATTTTTCTGAAGAGACACATTCATCATTTAGGCCTTCAGAAAATATTTTGAATATTGTATTTTATCCAAATCCTGCTAAAAACACTATTTATTTGACCAACCTTAAAAGTTTAGCAAAAAAATCTTACTATAAAATATTTAATACAACTGGATTCTCAATAACTCAAGGAGAAATAGATAATGATTTACTAGTAATTGACATATCCTCATTCCAAAATGGAATATATTATTTGACCATATTTGATAAAAATGGGAACTATTTATACTGTAATAAAGTAACAAAGTTTTAATGCCCTGTTTATAACAAGCGGTAATACGCAAAGCGGGGTGTTGTGCCTGTTTTATTTGCAGCTCATTTAATAAGCATTACTGTAACTCGACAAGTGAGCGCTATGAATCCCGCACTGCGCATACCGCCGACCGTTGGCGGCAAGCTTAGAAAAGAAAACACGAATCACGATGAAATATTTGTTTTCGATTTGCTTAATTGTTCTTATAAGCTGTAAAACGACTCAAAATGACAATAGACCGATAACTAAAAATGACAGTTTAAGTAAGATTATTGATAAATCTGAACCTACTCTGACTGAAATTGAAAATTACATTCAAGAGTCACTGCAATCCGAGTTTAGTCAATCTAAAATGTATGATTTGACTGAAAATTTGAATGCAGATTTTAATGGTGATGGAATAAATGATAATGCTAGATTCGTTAAAAATGAAAACTCCGGAATCATAATTGTTTTTGGAGGATTCAATGATACTACTCGACTTGGTTTCGGAAAGAAGTTTGCACATATGACCAACTTCAATTGGGTTGATTATTGGGCAATAGTCAACGATTCAGTAACATTTGAGATTCTTTTCAAGGATAATGAAATTTCTGGAGATACTTTGGTACAATTAGAAAACTCATCTATTGTCCTAATTGAAGAGGAAGCCAGTTCAGGGCTTATCACATTTAAGAATGGAGAATTTATTTGGATACATCAAACTGATTAATAAAGCCAGCCGCCAACATGCGGTCATACGCAATTGCCGTGTTTTTCGGTTGCTAATGTCTGCTCATTTGGCTGCCTAGTGTGTAACACGACAAGTGAGCGCTCTGAAACGGCAACTGCGTATACCGCCGAACGTTGGCAAACATTAAAACACATCCCTCAAAACTGAAGCCATTTGATTAAAATTTCAAAAAATAAAATTTTCGGAGTTATTATTTTGATTATAAACCTAATCTGGACTGGAGATTGGAGTTGGCTATTCTATGCTTATCACTTTACTGGTAGATTGTGGCTATTTATGTATCCTGATTGGGTTTTAATTTTAAATATAATTTTCGGACTAATTGGTATAAGCATTGGGATGAGATTAATAATAGATAAAACCAAAATTAAGAAGGCTTTATTAATCGAAATCCCTAAATTTTTCGTCGGAATATTGATTTTGTTTCAATGATTTATATACTTAAAAAAGATAAAGCATATAAATATAACAGTCGACTATTTAAAAACAATGTAATTAGATAAAAATATTAACGTTTGCCAACACCCGGTCATACGCAATTGCCGTGCCTTTCGGTTACTAATGGCGGTTAACTTGGCACCTTGTGGGTAACACGACAAGTGAGCGCTCTGAAACGGCAACTGCGCATACCGGTGAACGTTGTAAGCCATTTTAAAAGAAACAAACACCTATATATCAGATGAAAATATTGCTAAATAAAAGAACTTTGATTAGATGGAAAATCTACTTTGATAGATCAAGGATGTATATAGGTTATATTCAGTTCTTTCTTATCGGGATCGTATTTTTGCAATCTTTTAAAGATAAACCATGGGGCGAGCTAGTCTTTAAATATGCTCTAATTTCCATACCAATTGCATTATTACTTTTTATATTTCTTTCATTGGTTTTAGGATACTTGGATTCAAAGCTTGGATTAAGGGAAGAAGAATTAAGAAATTTATCCAAATCCAATCCAGTTATGATGGATCTTTTAAATCAGTTGAAAGAAATTAATGAGAAGATTGAAAAATTGGATAAAAAAGTGAATTAAAAACGGCTTACAACATGCGGTCATACGCAATTGCCGGGCCGAGGGGTTGCTAATGCTTGTTCTTTTGCCTATCTTTTGGGTAACACGACAAGCGAGCGCTCTGAAACGGCAACTGCGCATACCGCCGAACGTTGTAAGCCATATTTAAAGAGCACTACGAAACGATGAAACATAATATAACATACATTCTTTTTTTAGTATTTTTTGGAGTTTTATCGACGACAAGCACATTTGCGCAAAAGGTTGATCCCGTAGACTCAAAGGTTGACTCGATTTTTAATTCTTATTTTGACTTTTTAACCCGGGATATCTTGGGAATCGATACTACAGATTATGATTTGCAGGCAAAAGAATCCGAAATGGCATTTTTGATTTATGATTTTTTTGAAAATATTTCCGGGCATTTTCAGCAAAGACAGCTATTTAGTGAACATGATTATCCAAAGATTGGAAAGATTTGGTATTGTTATTCTACCAACAATGGGTTTTCTAAGGTTTGTGTAATAAATACTGACGAGGATTTTGAATCGTGGCGCAATTGGTATAATAACAACAAATCCTCTTTGATTTGGATCGACGATGATAAAAAGATTCAGAGTAAATCATCAAATGAATTCTATTATTTAGATTATATCACAAATTATCCATCAGAGATTAGATTTAAGGATAAATTGGATTGGATTCCAATGTCTCAAAAGCCAAAACAGGTTCTAGATTTGGAAAAGCAAATGGACAAAGCCGGACTATTAGAACCAAAATATGGAGAGATTAAATAAAATACGGCTTACAACATGCGGTCATACGCAATTGCCGGGCCAAGGAGTTGCTAATGTTTGTTCATTTGCCTATCTTTAGGGTAACACGACAAGCGAGCGCTCCGAAGCGGCAACTGCGCATACCGCCGTCCGTTGCCAACCATATTAGGGACGACAGTACAATGAATAAACAATTTTGGTATTTTTTAATTCATGGATTACTTGGAAAAAGAAAAGGAGCTTATGCTAACTTTTATTCTTACGGAGAACATTTGGGCGATGCGCTAGATTTGACACTGAAAAATACGAGTACTGTTGGATTAACAGATTGTGATTTAATTGAAGCTCAACGATTAGATACATTTGAGAATTTTGAATTACCAAAAGAATGTGAGAAGATTTCTAAGGATGTATTTTTCAAACCAGGATTAAGCATTTACAAAATCAAGAAAAACGAAGAAAACTATATTTATCCAACGGGGATAGTTAAAAGCAGTGATGACGGTGAATATGATGCAGAATTGATAAAGAATCAGTTTGTTGCCTATTCAAAAGACGCAAATGGAATTTATACATTTCTAATGACTCCTGACAAATATCTCATTGAGGATTTATTCTTTAAGTCATTCGATTTTATTCCAAGCGTTGATTCAGTTGCACTTTTTATTGAAGCTGAATGGGATAACGAAGAATCGACTGAACTCTGGATAAATAAGTCATTAACTGAAAGGCAACCAATCATTGATTTTCTGATAAATAATATTCCAAAAACTATTAATAATGGATATGTTAGTACAGTTGTATGCTGTGCAAAAGGAGAAACCAATCTAGTAATTGACTCTCATAAACATCTGAAGCTAACGACAAAAGATGAATCAGTTTTTAATAATTTCGGCAAAAATATCATGGATTTAGGATACCAACAAACACAAGATTTTTATTCTTTAGAATACGGTTATTATCATTGGCATTACAGACCGGCAGACAGTTTGGATAAAATGAATTTCCGAGAATATCTAACAAAAAATGGATTTGAAATACTAAAGAATGAATAAAATACGGTTGGCAACACATGGTATAGTGCATGCGGGTTTCAGTGGTTTACGAGCGTTTGTGGCTCGTAAAAAAAGCTGGTGTAAATTGATAGGAAATCGCTTCGTAATCCCGCACGACACCATACCATAAAACGTTACCGCCAATTTTAAAAAAGACACAACTCGATTTAAACAATGTGGTGAAAATTCATCGATTAAATAATAGGTCAAAACAAAGAGAAAAATTGATAAATCTTGGGGTCCATGAAAGAGCGAATATTAAAAGATTACTTTTTAAATAAAACGACCGTTGATTTATTGGCAATTGATTTGAAGGATGGTCAAAACAAAACAGGATTTGACACAACAACTGTTACTATTGAACATTTATTAGAATCTGGAGAATTTGAAATAACGATTGACTATTTAATTCGCTTATGCGATGCGGTAATTAATGGCAAATTGACAATGACAGATTTAAATACAATTGCATTCGCCTTAATTACTTCTGAATATTTTACCTGGGATTCAGATTCAACTGATGGAAAGCGCATCGAGACTGTGATATGTGATTGGGATAATCCTGAGATTGGATTTGATTTGACAGTTAATAATGTAAAGCTTTGGAAAGATTATTTATTGACAGGTGTTTATAAATTTGATAATAAATCACTAAAACAAAAAAAATAAAACTGGCGGTAACAAGCGGTCATACGCAATTGCCGGGCCGAGGGGTTGCTAATGTTAGTTCATTTGGTTATCTTTCGGGTAACACGAAACGAAAGCGCCCATGAATCGGCAACTGCGCATACCGCCGTCCGTTACCGGCAAGCTTAAGAAAAATCATACATACATGAAATTGACTGAAAAACAAATTGAAGAAATTGCTGACAACCTGGATTGTGGAATGAGATGTTTTTATAACCTTA
>JAFGID010000039.1 GCA_016929735.1 Ignavibacteriales bacterium
AAAGAATGGTATAATGCTGCAGGTAAGAGACATATTACATTTGATAAAATAAAAAGTGAAATATATAAATTTGATGACGAGAGATATGATAAAATAGAAAAAACAATTAATAAAATTCCTGAACATAAAAGAACATTAGCAAGACTTTTTACCGCTGCACTTATTAATCACCCAAAGATGGTAAAGGATGTTATTAAGGTTTTTGTGAAAAAGTAGATTTTTTCTTATTCTACTAATACCGCCGTTCCATAAGCAAGAATTTCCGAAGCAGCACCCATTATATAACTTGTGGAAAATCTGACATCAATAATTGCATTTGCTCCAAGTGCTTTTGCTTGTTCGCCCATTCTATCTAATGCTTGTTCTCGAGCTTCAGCCATTAGTTTTGTATATTCTTCAATTTCACCACCAGCAATATTTTTGAAGAAAGCCATAATATCTCTCCCAAGATGCCTAGCACGGATTGTATTACCTTTTACTAATCCAAAAGTTTTAACTATTTTTTTCCCTTCAATAAAACTTGATGATGTAATTATCATTTCTCAATCCCCTTGTATGGATCAGATTTCCATAATGTGATTTTCTCTTTGATTACAGAAAGAAGTAAAAACAACCCACCACTTAATGTGGCAATAATTCCAATCTTAAGAATCAAATCTATTCGGGTGTTATTCAGCAGAGCTTCAATTGCCTTATATCCTCCGAATGCAAGGATAATCGCACAACCAGCAAGAAAAATAATCCACGCTATACTTCTTTCAATTCTATTCATAATTTTCATTCTGTAAACTTTCCAAATATCGTCGTTTGGTGATCGTAAATTCATTTTTTTTGTCAACTCCTTTATTCTTTTGAATTCTTCATATTCAATTTTGAACTCAGGAATTTTTTTAATGTATTCCTGAAATTCTAATATTTCGTTATCTGAATTAAATTCATTATCCAAAGCTTTCATACAAAGGATATTGAATCTTTCCTTTGATATTTTATTTTGCATTGCATTCATAATTTACCTCCTGTCAATATTTTCCTTAATAGCATTCTTGAATGGTAGAGTCTTGACATTACAGTTCCAATTGGAATATTCAGTAATTCAGCAATTTCACTATATGATAAACCATTAAATTCTTTTAAAATAATGATTTCTCGATGTATATCGTCTAATTCATTTATTGCTTTCCATAATTTTTCTTTCAATTCGATTTTTTCATACTTATTAGAGTAAGATTCATCATCGGAAATCATTTCGATAATTTCTTCGCCTACTTCAGAAAATGCTCTTGTGTGTTTTTTCTTATCACGCAAGAAATTAAAGCAAAGATTCTTTAGAATTTGGTAATAGTAGGTAAAGAATTTAATTCTTAGGTCAAATTTTTTGATTGAACGATACGCTCGAATAAAAGCATCTTGGGATAAATCAAGAGCAGCATCTTTATCAGAAACGAATCCAAATGCAACAAAATAGGCTCGTTTCATATATCTTTTCACTATTATGTCGTAAGCTCTTTTGTTACCCTGGATACACAATTTAAGAATTTCTATTTCGTCAAGCGTGCTTTTGGATGGGATAAATTCATCCTTAACAACCTGTGTTATAATCATTCTACTCCTTATGCTATTCTTTAACGTAATTATCATATTTCCAGTGCAAAATTATACTAATAACATAATTTGATACACTAAAAATGATTACTTATTTACAAATTTATAAAAATATTTCATCTTTTATTATTATACGAACAACAATTCTCATTTTTTTAGTAAAATAAAAATTTAAAATAATTAAAAATTTATTTGATAATAATGTTATTTTTTGTATCTTTGTTTACCTTAATTAATTATCCAAGTAACTTTAAGTTTTTCCTACGATTAAGATGAATTTCTTTTCGACCCACAGATGAATTAAATACTTACTTGGTATCTTTTTTTTTATTTATTGGAGTGTAAATTGAATATTTACGTTGGTAACCTGCCTAAACAGGTAACAGAAGAATCTCTCCGAGAATTATTTGAAAAACATGGAGAGGTAAAAGAAGTAAAATTAATCAGAGATTTCGATTCTGGTGAACTTCGCGGTTTTGGATTTGTTCAAATGTCTGATTCAGAAGGTCAAGCAGCTATTGACAGTATTAATGGTTTAGATTTCGAAGGAAGTAAACTAACTGTTAATGCAGCAAGGCCAAAAAAAGATCGTCCTCGCACTGGTGGTGGCGGACGAGGTGAAAGAAGAGGCGACTCTAGAGGTGGACGTTCACGCTATTGATAAATGGTTTCTTTCTAAGCAAAACCCCGCAATCTGCGGGGTTTTGTGTTTTAAATATTAATTCTTCTTTTATTCAATTTTTATTACTTTTCTCTTTTTGTAAATAACTATCAATATTACAATACCTATTATTATAAGTGGAATGCTTAATATTTGTCCCATATTAATTGGTAGGTTACTTTCAAAAGGTGATTGATTCTCCTTGAAAAATTCAATAATAAATCGGGCAGCAAAAACAGAAATGAAAAGTATTCCTGTTATTAATCCATCTTTCATAGTTTTGTAATATTTTTTGTAAATTATTAATAAGAGAACAAAAATAATTAAATACGAAAAAGCCTCATATAATTGTGCAGGATGCCGAGGGATGTTGTCATCTCTAACGAATACAAATGACCATGGTAAATCTGCCGGTTTTCCGATTATTTCAGAATTAAATAAATTACCTATTCGAATAAACATAGCGGCAAGAGCAATTGGTATTGCGGCTCTATCACAAACCCAAAATAATGATTGTCCTTTTCTCTTTCTTTGATATAAATATATTGCTAAGGCAATTCCAATTACACCACCGTGACTTGCTAAGCCACCTTCCCAAATTTTAATAATTTCTATTGGATTACTTAAATAATATTCCGGTGAATAAAAAAGGCAATGTCCTAATCGTGCTCCGATGATTGTACCAAGTATTAGATGAAGTACAAGTGAATTTAAATCGTCGCTCGATTTACTTTCTTTCTTGAAAATCCACTGAAGAATTTTTATGCCAATTAAAAATGCTGAAGCATATAAAACTCCATACCACCTTATTGTAATTGGACCGATTGTTAAAATCTCTGGTGAAACGTCCCAAACTATCATAGATTTTCCTCAATGTTTATGTTTAATTTTAATTTTCGTTTATTAAATAAAAGTGAGATGAGATAAAAAATGATTGAAATAACAATTATCGTTGCTCCCGATACAAGATTAAAATAATAAGATATCAATAATCCGATTAAAGTGAAAAAAATTCCCAGCATTACAGAAAGAAACATCATTTTACTTAGTTTGTTAGAAAATCGAACAGCAATCGAAGGAGGAATGGTTAACATTGCTATTACTAAAATTATTCCAACGAGTTTTATTAAAATTACGATTGTTAAAGCAATTAAAACAAGCAAGAGGGTGTATAATTTTCCAACAGGTAACCCTAATGTTTCTGCAAATTCCTCGTCAAATGTTATTGCTAAAAATTGTTCATAAAAAACTATTACGATGATGAAAATGATTATGTCTAAAATTGAGATTGTAATTATTTCTTCAAAAGAAATAGTCAGAATATTACCGAAAAGATAACTCATTAAATTAGGTGCGTATCCAGGTGTAAAACTGATAAACAAAATTCCAAGTGCCATACCAAGTGACCACATAATACCGATAAGCATGTCTTCGCTGTGTAATTTAAATTTTCTTAATAAAGCAATGAAGAGTGCAGAAAGAATTCCAAATCCAATTGCACCGAAAAGAGGAGAAAATCCCACTAAGTATCCAAGACCAATCCCTCCATAAGTCGAGTGTGCAATTCCACCACTAATAAATACGATTCTTTTTACCACCACATAAGTTCCAATAATTCCAAAGGCAATACTTGCAAGAAGACAGGCGAGTAAAGCATTGAGCATAAAATCATATTGAAAAATTTCAAACATTATTCAACCTCTTTATGTTCGGGAAAAACGCGATGAGGAATTCCATGTGCAATTAAATCAACCGGACAATGATATACTTTCTCAAGCATTTCTTTAGTAATTTCCTTTGAATCGTGATACACTAATTTTCTATTTAAACAAGCTATTTTTTTTACATTTTGTGATATTGCACCAATATCATGGGAAACCATGATAATAGTAATATCTTTATTAAGTTGTGAAAGTAATTCATAAAAATGATATCCAACTTTGCTATCAACATTTGATGTCGGTTCGTCTAGTAATAATATTTTTGGATTAGTTGTTAAAGCTCGTGCAATTAAGACTCTCTGCTTTTCGCCCCCGCTTAGATTGCCAAACAAAATATTTTGATATTTTAGTAAATCCATTTTTTTTAACGAATCAAAAGCAATATCAATATCATTCTTATCATAGGTTTTAAAAATCTTATTTTTGTTTAGTCTTCCTGTTTTTACAACATCGAGAACTGAAATCGGATAGAGGAAATCAATATTTGAAGTTTGGGGTACGTAACCAAAGCAATTCTGTTTATTCAATCCTTCACATAAATAAATTCTCCCAGATGCTGGCTTTAATATTCCGAGTATTGTTTTAAGTAAAGTTGTTTTTCCCCCACCGTTAGGTCCGATAATACCTATAAAATCATTTTCATATACTTTTAGATTAATATCTTCGAGTATAAGATTGTCATAATAAAAAACATAAATATTTTTTAATTCAAGAATTGTTTTCATTCTAAATTAATAATTATTTTTTTTGCAACATCTTCGAAATTATCTAAGAATTTTTCGGGCAAAGGGTTTATCTCGACCAGAGAAGCATTAATTTCGTGTGCAATCGTCTCTGCGTTTGATTTATCAAATTGAGGTGCAACGAAAACTGCTTTTATTTTTTTTTCTTTTGCAATATCAATAAGAGTTTTTAATTCACCCGGTTTAGGTTCGCTTCCTTCCTGTTCGATACTCATTTCGATTATTCCGTAAGAACTTGTCAGATAAATCCAAGCTGGGTGGTAATCCAATAATATCTTTCCTTTTAAACGTAATAAATCCTTTCCGTAAATATTTTCAACAGAATCAATTTTACTTAGAAATTTGAATTTATTTTTATCAAAAATCTGTTTGTGTTCAGGAAATTTATTTGTGAGTGCTTTATGGATATTTTCGATAATAATTTTTACCTCTTCAACGCCTGTCCAGTAGTGTGGATTGTTATCTATAATACTAATATTATTTGAGCAATCTACCATTTCTGCTGATTTTGCATTATTTTTTACTTTTTCCAACCAATGATTTTCAAATTCAAGAATGTTTCCTACCCTGAAATACAATTTTGCATCAGATAATTCTTTTAATTGTTGAGGTGTTGGTTCAAATGTATGTGGTTCAATGCCGGGAGGTATCATAACCTGTACGTCAACCAAGTCACCACCGATATTTTCAACGAAGTCCGCGAATGGTAGAATTGTAACTGCAATTTTTATTTTATCCGCAGTTTTTTCTATTTTATCACAGGAGCATATTAATGAAAGAAAGATTGCAACGATTAAGACTAAATATTTTTTCATACTTTTTCTCTATTTAGTTTGATTGGTTAAATTTTTTTCCAATATATATTGAGCAGTCTGCATCATTGAATAAACATATAATTTCATACTGTCTGCTTGAACAGTTTGACTTTTGATTAAATCCATAGCATTTTTAGTTCGGTAAGAATAGAGTGATTCATTCCCATTTGGTCGTATAATCATATATAAACTATCACTGACTATTCCGATTTTATCGTCTGCAGTAAAATAAATATATGGTCGTGTTTCATTAAATAAATCTATGCCCATTGTATTATTTACATATGGAATATTTAACAATCCCATAATTGTTGGGAAAATATCTATTTGTCCCCCCAACTCGGTGTAATATCTTGGCTCAGTTAAAATATGGGGTGCAAAAATTATAAAAGGAGAATGAGTGAAACTCAAAGGTAAATCGAATTGTGGGTCAATATTTGCACCGTGGTCAGCAACAAAAACAAATATTGTATTCTTAAACCAACTTTCCTGTGAAGCAAGTGTCATAAAACGTTTAATAGCCCAATCAGCATATTCAACTATCTGGTTGTGTATGTCTGTTGTTTTTGGTTTAAAAGGAATACCCTCGGGTATAATATAAGGACCATGGTCACTTGCAGTAACTAAAGTCGCGAAAAATAAATTATTTTGTTTTGCTATTTCTGACAGACGAGGAATTGCTTGTTCAAACATAATATGGTCAGGAACGCCAAGAGTACTTAAATCCCACTCGGGGGGATAATCCTCGTTCGAGAAAACACGGTCAAAACCATTTGCATACATAAATCCTGCAACGTTGTCAAATTGAGCATCATGTGTTAGGAATAGATAATTTCTATAACCATTTTCTTTCAATGTATTTGGTAAACCAGACATTATCGGAATAGGTGTTCGTTTCATTGGGTGTTGCTTCTGTAAAATCGGATATGCAAAAATACTAGAATAAATGCCTGTAAAAGTATGAATACCCGCTGAGTAAAAATTATCAAAATTATACGATACCATTAAAAGACTGTCGAGATATGGAGTTAGATTGTTCCTGTTACCATATCTCCACATTTTTTCAGCTGACATACTTTCCATAATAACAAGAACAACATTTGCTTTTAATTGTTTTCGAGTCGGATTAATAAATCTGCTGATAGGTGAGGGAAAATCATAGCTTGTGATATTGAAATAACCTCTAACATTTGCGATAGCCTCTGCTTCATCCATAAAATTAATTTTTTCATCTTTATTTTTCAGGTCATCAAGACAACTCTGGATAAAGGTAAAAACAGGATTTAAACCAAGCTGATTTGGAAATGGATAAGCTGAAAAATATGCTGTTCCAACTCTGATCGGGGATTTCTCATCAATTCGCCCCCTAATACCTAAAAATAAAATTAAACCTAAAACAATAAATAACGAAATTTGGAGTACTAGATGTTTCTTTTCAATAATACGTCCGCTTATTATTTTCTGCTTACCAAATGTTTTTTTGAATATTTTTTTGTTAATAAATATCCAGTAAAAAATAACTAATGCCACAAATAGAATAACAAAAATTAAATATGTCCATTCCTGAAAAATCATTTTAATAATAAACCCTTGGTCGTTTGTCCATTGGAAAATTGCTGTTGATAATCGGGAAAAGTAATGTTTGAAAAATGGTATATCAATACAGCACAAAGCAAAAGCTATGGAATAGAAAACACCTATATAGTAGTGAAATATTTTAAATGTTATTTGATTATAACGTTTGAAAATGGCAAATAATGAAAAGACAATAAATGGAAATATAAGTATGTAGCCTGAAATAACTGTGTCGAATCGAAATCCCATGATGAAAGCATTAAACATAAGATATAGTGTCTCGCCTTCAGGTAATTTAGCAACTTCATCGAGATATGTTATGACAATTATTATTCTGAAAAACGTAAATATCGCAATACCGGTTAAATAAATTTTAAAAAGGTATTTTATATGCGCTGGAATTTTAACAAAAAAGTTTTTTATGCTCATTTCGGGTTCTTATTATTAAAGGATATTTCAATTGCAAAAATAACAAAAGTATTTGATTATTTCTGTGCGTAACTTTACGTTCAACTTTGTTTAACTCTGCGGTTAAAGTTTATCCCCTTGGATGATGTTCTCTATGAACCTGTTTTATGTAGTTTCTATCTATATGTGTATAAATTTGTGTTGTTGAAATATCAGAATGACCGAGCATTTCCTGAACGGCTCTTAAATCAGCTCCCCCTTCAAGCAGATGTGTAGCAAAAGAATGGCGAAATGTATGTGGGTGAACATCTTTTTTTATTCCCGCAATTTTTGTGTGTTGATTAAGAATTTTCCACAATCCCATTCGAGAAAGTTTCCCCCCACGATTATTCAGAAAAACGTAACTTTCACTTTTAATTCTTTTCTGCAATAATTGGCGTGATGATTTCAGGTATTCATTTAACCAGTGTATTGCACTACTACCCATCGGAACAATTCTTTGTTTTGAACCTTTACCAAAAACTCTGACCACCTCATCAGCGAAGAATATATCGTTAAGTTTTAAATTGATTATTTCTGAACATCGCAATCCTGAAGAATATAAAAGTTCAAGTAAAGCTTTATCGCGTAGGCCCAATTTATTTTTAACATTCGGGGATTCCAATATTGAATTAATTTCTTGAAACGATAGGACGTCAGGCAATTTTCTGCTTCTTTTAATTGATGGAATTTTGTCAACAGGATTGCTTTGAATATAATCGCTTGAAGAAAGGTAATTAAAAAATCCTTTTATGGAAGAAATATATCGGGTTGTAGTAGTATTATCAAGACCTGCTTTTTTTTGTTTTTCGATAAATTCAGAGAGATGTGTTGTTGAAACATCATTGAAATCATCTATACCCTTTGTTTCGAGAAATTCAACAAACTTTGTAATGTCATTTGAATAGGCGTTAAGCGTGTTCTCCGAAAGATTTTTTTCTAACTTAAGATGGGAAAGGTATTCTTTTAGAAATTGTAACATATAAATATCATTTGTATAAAAATGACATCCTTATTCTTTTGAAATAATAATAATAAACTATCTAAATTTTGTATATGCAAGTATGTTAAAAAACAAAAACATTATCTTTAACGATTTAATTATTATCCTCGCTTTTCTCTTCGAGTTCTTCTTGATTTGGATATTTAATTCTTCTATAATGTTGACTCATAATTGTTGAGATGAATGATTTTTTAATCATTTTTAATTTTTCAAATGTTAAGGGTGTATCATCCAACTCACCCGAAGTTAATCTTTCATCAATTATATTATTTATTACATTTTCAACCTTTTCTGGTGTAATTTCTTCTATTGCTTTAATTGTTGACTCACAAGCATCACCAAGCATGACAAGTGCCGTCTCAGCTGAATTAGGTTTAGGTCCTGGATATCGGTAATCATCAATATTTACTGTTAAATATTTTTCCTTTGCTTTTTCGTAAAAGAATTTCATTACTTGTGTTCCATGATGCATAGGGATAAAATTAATCACTTCTTGTGGTAGTTTTTTTTCTTGTGCTAATTTTATTCCATATTCAACATGTTTCCTAATTACTTGAACACTTTCCTCAGGTGTAAGCTCATCGTGAATATTTTTATCTGACAATTGATTTTCTATAAAGTTTTCGGGCTCGACTATTTTTCCAATATCGTGATAAAGTGCACCAACTCTTGCAAGAATTGGTTTTGCTCGTATTTCCAAAGCGGCATTTTCAACTATGGTTGATAAATTCAATGAGTGATTGAAAGATCCTGGTGCTTTTGTCGCTAATTCTTTAAGTAGTGGTTGATTAAAATCCGTTAGTTCAAAAAGTGTAATATCGGTTGTTATCTTGAAAATTTTCTCAATAAAAATTAATAATCCGTAAGTTAGTGCCGGACTTAAAACAGCATTTATTGAAGCGAATCCTGATTGTATTGCCATCTGTGTTACTGATTCAAAACGTTCTAATCCAAAAGCAATAATACTAATTATGTAACCAATTAAAATAAAAATAAATGCTCTATAAATTGAAGCTCGACTTTGTATGTCACGAATGGTATAGATTGCTAAACTGCCAGCAACGATATTTATTACGCTAAAAACATAATCATTTCCTCTTAATGCACCAGCTATTAAAGCCATTATAATAGTTCCGTAAAATCCAACACGAGAATCAAATAAAATTGTTATAAGCATTGAGGCAACAGGTATAAGAATTAAAAATTCTGTTGGTGTTGAAACTTTTATTTGATGAACGATAAAAGTCAGAAAACTTATTAGCAAAATAATAATTGCTATCAGGAGTAGTTTTACATTATCGCAGAAAATTTCTTTTCGATATAGCATAAGGTAAAAAGTGTATAGCATCAGAATAGCTATTATATGTAATCCTTTTCCTATATGTTGGATAAAAATATCCCAAAAACCTGTTTCCTGATTCCTAGCAATTCTATATGAGTCAATTTTTAATTTAATTTCATTTGTAATCCTTTCATGCTTTGCTACAATTCTTTCGTTTTCATTTACTATACCGATATTTCGAATGACTTTACTAACCGCATGTTCTCGTGCCTGTCGACTCATTTCTTCGTTGTAAATTACATTTGGTACGAGAAATTTTGAAATATATTCTCGAACAGCTTCGATTAGTTGCCCGTCATTTTTAAAGGTATTCTCAAGATTATGCCACAAATAATCATTTACCTGTTCGCGATCATAAAAATTTTTTTTAAGATGAATCCTTTCAAACTTTCCGTCTCTAACCGAGATGCTGTCTTTTTCAATTTCCGAGTGGGATACGTTTAAAAGTCCGTTATTATAAATTTTTTCTAGTATGTTTTTGGTATTTTTAAAAATTTCGTTTAGTGTGTATGAATTTCTTAGCGTTAGAGTGTTTTCTTTTTTCCTTAAATCTAAAAATGATAAATATGTTTTCTGACTAACGATTAAGTTTTTTGTGATGCTAATACCACCCGTTTCCGAATCAATTACTTTAATTAAATAGTCGTTGTAGATTTTTAGACTATCAAGCATTTTTTTTTGTATTTCACTATCTTTTACGAAAACCGATAGCACTTTATTTTCAGCAAGTTTGCACTCATTTTCGTATTGAACCGGGTCTTTCAGAATTTCAAAAGGCTGTGAGGCTATTAAATCGTCGTTTAACCATATTGAACCAACAGAAACTTCTGAATCAAGAGACTCGCCGGGAGGAAACATTGAAACAATAAGTATAACAGTAATAGCGAAGATTAATAGTTTGATTCTTCTGCTTGTTTTTAATTTTGGTGTACTTAAAATTGAGAACATAATTTATATCACGCTTTAAATTTAGTTTTTGTTTTATTAGTTCTAATATTCAAGTATATTACTAAAGAAGCGATAACACCAATTAATAATGCTATAAATCCCACAAGATAATCTTTAAATATTATTCTACCGGTTGCAAAGAGAAATGCATAGACTAAAATTACTCCGCAAATCCAATTGACGAATAATTTCCCATATCCTTTGTCAGCTTTTACTTCAGGGTTTTCGCTTGCTATTTTTTTCCAACCCCAACCGCCCGGATGAACTTTCCTGTAAAATTTTTGTAGCGTTTCTTTTCTTTCTGGACTCGTTAAAAATGTTACTACCAACCAGACTATTGTTGTCCCAATAACAGTTGGATAAAGTGTTAGTGGTGATTGCAAGCCGAATCCATAATGAGCAATCGGGTAAATTATTAAAGGTGCAATCATTGCAGATATCTCAGACCAAGCATTGACTCGCCACCAATACCATCTTAAAATTAAAACAGCACCAAGACCAGCACTTGCGTTAATTATAAATTCCCATGCACCTGAAATTGTTGTCAGAACATATTTAGTTATTAACAATGCAAAAATCATCATCAAAATTATTGATAATCTTGAAACAAGAACATAGTGCTTTTCGGATGCATTTTTCTTTATAAATCGTCTGTAAAAATCATTTATAATATAAGAAGTACCCCAATTAAGTTGAGATGAGATTGTTGACATATAAGCTGCAAGAAAAACGGCAATCATCAATCCAAGTATACCTGCGGGGAGATACATAACCATTAATTTAGGATACATTTTCCCAGGATCAACAGTATTTTCGTATGCTTCGTAAAATTGTTTATCATTAAAACGCTCAAGTTGCTCCAACAATTTCGGGTCTGATGTTA
>JAFGID010000305.1 GCA_016929735.1 Ignavibacteriales bacterium
ATAAAAATTTATTTTTTTATTTTTTTATATTGATAAGTAATTTTTTTTTCTTAAATTTACAACCACATTTTCAATTATCTAACTGTTTTATTTTTTGACAAAATATTGCTATTTTTCAAGCAAAAAGTTAATTTTTTTAAATTTTATATATTGATTTTTTAGGGGACATAAAATGAAAATAAATAGATATTTTACTACCGCTGATAAGGAAGCTTTAGCAGACATAGAATTTTCAAAGAGAACGACCGAAATTAGGAATCCAGATGGCTCTCTAGTTTTCAGGATGGATGATGTTGCAGTGCCAGCATTTTGGTCACAGGTAGCAACTGATATTTTAGCTCAAAAATATTTTAGAAAAGCCGGTGTCCCAAAATTATTAAGAAAAATAAAAGAAAAAGATGTCCCCTCCTGGCTACAACCTTTAGAAGCGGATATTGATAGACTAAAAGAACTACCAGAAAAGGAACATTTTACATCAGAAACAGATTCCCGACAAGTGTTTCACCGATTGGCTGGGACCTGGACGTATTGGGGATGGAAACATAAATACTTTGATACTGAAGAAGACGCAAAAGCATTTTATGATGAGACAATATTTATGCTTGCAACTCAGATGGTTGCTCCGAACTCACCCCAATGGTTCAACACTGGTCTCAATTGGGCTTATGGAATTAATGGACCATCACAGGGACACTATTATGTGGATCCAGTAACTGCTGTATTAACAGAATCAACAGATGCTTATACACATCCACAACCACATGCATGTTTCATTCAATCTGTAAAAGATGATTTGGTTAAAGAGGGTGGTATTATGGATTTGTGGACAAGAGAAGCAAGATTGTTTAAATATGGTTCCGGAACTGGTACAAATTTTTCTGATATTAGAGGTAATCTTGAACCTTTGAGTGGTGGAGGTATTTCTTCGGGTTTAATGTCTTTCTTGAAAATCGGCGACAGAGCTGCAGGTGCTATTAAATCTGGCGGAACAACTCGGCGTGCGGCTAAAATGGTTACACTTGATATAGACCATCCTGATATTGAAGAGTTTATCAATTGGAAAGTTCACGAAGAACAAAAAGTTGCTGCCTTAGTTACTGGTTCCAAAATGTTAAATGTGCACTTAAACAAAATAATGAAAGCTTGCTATGATGAACATCCGGAGAATGATAGATTTAATAAAAATGCAAACAATAAATTAAGACATACGATTATAGAAGCTCGAAAAGCAAATATCCCTAATAATTACATCGAACGAGTAATACATCTTGCTAAACTCGGTTACCGATCAATTGAATTCCCAACATATAACACAGATTGGAATTCGGAAGCTTATGCAACTGTTTCCGGACAAAATTCTAATAATTCTGTTCGTGTTACAAATGCATTTATGGAAGCAGTAATTAAAGATGATGACTGGCACATATACTGGAGAACAGAAAAGAAAAATGCTGATAAAGAAAACCGAAAACCAAAACCATGTAAAACAAGTAAAGCAAAAAATCTTTGGGAAGATATTTGTTCATCAGCATGGTCGTGTGCGGATCCTGGATTACAATTCCATACCACAATAAATGAATGGCATACTTGTCCCAATGATGGTGAGATTAAAGCTTCCAATCCCTGCAGCGAATATATGTTTTTGGATGATACAGCATGCAATCTTGCATCTCTAAATCTTATAAAATTTTACGATGAAGAAAAATATTATTTTAACATTGACGCATACAGACATGCAATTAAAATTTGGACAATAATACTTGATATAAGCGTATTAATGGCTCAATATCCAAGTAAAGAAATTGCACAAAAAAGTTATGACTACCGAACCATTGGTCTAGGACATGCAAATTTAGGTGCTCTTTTGATGCAGCAAGGAATTTCTTACGATAGTAAAGAAGCTAATTCAATTTGTGGTGCAATAACTGCTATCTTGACAATGCATTCATACGCAACTTCTGCCGAATTGGCAAAAGAATTGGGTGCATTTCCAAGATATGAATATAATCGAGATGAAATGCTTAGAGTTATAAGAAATCATAAACGTGCAGCCTATAATGTACCTAAAGAGGAATATGAAAATTTATCAATTCTACCGATTGGAATAAATCCTAAATATTGCCCATCTGATTTACTTGATGCTGCTCGAGGAGATGCAGATTTAGCGTTAAGACTTGGCAACAATAATGGATATCGAAACGCTCAAGTGACTGTACTCGCACCAACAGGTACTATTGGACTTGTAATGGACTGTGACACAACCGGAATTGAACCCGATTATGCTCTTGTAAAATACAAAAAACTTGCTGGTGGAGGCTATTTTAAAATTATTAACCAATCAATACCTCCTGCATTAAAAAAACTTGGGTACAGTAAAGAACAAATTATCGAAATAATAAATTATGCACAAGGGACTGGAACACTCGAAGGGTGTCCATATATAAATTTTGAATCGCTAAAGGCAAAAAATTTTACAGAAGAAGTTTTATCTAAATTAGAAAAGCAATTAAAATCTGCTTATGATTTAAATTTCGTTTTCAACAAATTTACACTGGGTGAAGAATTCTGCAAAGAAACTCTTGGCTTTTCTGATGAACAATTGGATGATTTCAATCTAAATATTCTTCATGAGCTTGGTTTTAGTAAAGAAGAATTTTCTTCAGCGAATGACTATATTTGTGGCACATTAACTATCGAAGGTGCACCCTTCCTTAAACATGAACATTATGCAGTTTTTGATTGTGCCAACAAATGTGGAAAACGTGGGACTAGATTTTTAAGAAGTGACGCTCATATAAATATGATGACTTCGGCACAGCCATTTATTTCAGGAGCAATTTCCAAAACAATAAATATTCCAAATTCGGCATCAATCGAAGATATTTCTGATATCTACAAAAAATCTTGGATGCTCGGATTAAAAGCAAACGCTATTTACCGTGACGGCTCAAAATTGTCACAACCATTAAGCAGTTTAAATGAAATGGAATATGAGGAACTCGAAGAACTCAAGGAAAAGAATGACATTGTTAAGATTGCTGAAAAAATCATTCACAGATATATTGCCAAACGACGAAGACTACCTGATAGACGTACTGGATATACACAAAAGGCAAAAATAAACGGACAAACTGTTTATATCAGAACCGGAGAGTATGACAATGGACAGCTTGGCGAAATCTTCATTGATATGCACCGTGAAGGTGCTGCATTTAGAAGTCTGCTTAACTGCTTTGCAATTTCAATTTCTTTGGGACTTCAACATGGCGTTCCTCTTGAAGAATTTGTCGAAGCATTCGTCTTCACAAGATTCGAACCGAGTGGAATTGTTACCGGTAACGATAAAATAAAAATGTCAACTTCTGTTATTGACTACATTTTCAGAGAATTAGCTGTTTCATATCTTGGTAGAATTGACTTAGCGCATGTAGACGAACATTCGATAAAGACACAATCAAAATCCGTTAATTTAGTTGAGCCTGATTTTGAAGATGAGGAAGTTGTCAGCGAGAGAACTATAATACTTGACCCAACCATTAAGAGTTACACAAAACCCGAAGCATTCACTTATAAATCAAACACTACTGTAAACAATAATGAAAAAAGAGATGAAATACAAGCTGCAAAAGATAGAGGTTACACAGGTGATATTTGTCCTTCTTGTAATAGTGTTACTATGGTTCGAAATGGAACGTGTCTAAAATGTCTGACTTGCGGCGATACAACCGGTTGTAGTTAGGAAATATTAAGATTTCAATTTGATAGGAGCTAACATAAGCTCCTATTATTTTTTTAAATAAATATAAATTTTTTATTAAATATTGTTATTTTTGCAATTTAAAAATTGATAAAAGATAATATCAAAATATTGTTTGATAAAATCGAACAGAGGTGCGAATCCTGCGGTAGAGATTTTAATGAGCTTACAATAATTGCAGTGACTAAGAACCAGCTGATTGAGAAATTATACGAAGCACATGATTCGGCTCTGATTCATTTTGGTGAAAATAAAGCTCAAGAATTTAAACAAAAAGTTGAGTTGTTTAATAAGCCTGTTCATTGGCATTTTATTGGACATCTGCAAACAAATAAGGTGAAATACATAATTGATGCGGCCGAATTTATCCATTCAGTTGATTCATTAAAACTTGCAGAGGAAATAAATAAAAAAGCAAACTTAATAAATAAAAAACAAAAGATTCTTCTTCAGATAAATACATCTTTGGAAGAATCCAAATTTGGAATAATAAGCGATGATAATATTTTCGAATTATATGAATTCTCTTCTAGACTCGAAAATATTTCTGTCGAAGGGCTGATGACAATGGCACCTTTTACTGATGATGAAAAAATTATTCGTAATTCCTTTAAAAGTTTAAGATTCTTTAAAGAAAAACTTGAACAAAAATATAATACAAAATTGAACGAACTATCGATGGGTATGACGAATGATTATTTAATTGCAATTGAAGAAGGAGCAACAATGTTGAGAATTGGAACAGCTATATTTGGTGAACGGAGTTAGGAGAGAAATAAAATGAAGTTGACACCATATAATATTAAAAATCAAGAGTTCAGCAAAGCATTTCGAGGTTTCGATTGCGATGAAGTAAGAGCTTTTCTTGATAAATTATCTGATGAAGTAGAACGATTTCAAAACGATTATGATGATATTAAGAAAAGAATGGAAGAGATGAATAAACGAATTGAAGGATATATTCAAATTGAGAAAGATTTACAAAAAGCATTAATTTATGCTCAGGAGTCTTCGAATAAAACTGTTGAATCGACAAAAATGCAGACAACGTTAATGATAAAAGAAGCAGAAATTAAAGCAACCCAAATTTTGGAAAATGCACAAAGTAAGTTAAATGGATTGAATGATGTTATTATAAAATTGAAAGAGGAAAAAAAATTATTAATAGCAAAAATTAAGGCAATTATCGAAACACAAGAAAAATTGCTACCAAAAGAAAAAAGGATTACAACAGAAATTCTAAATAACGAAAATAACAACTTGAATAATAAGCGAATAGAAACAGAAGTAATAAAGATTGAACCTGAGAGAACAAATAAAGAAGATGATAACTTTCTAATCATAGAAGATTTTACCGAGGAAGATTTATGAATCAATTATTAAAAATGATAGATGAAACATTAAATGTCATTCGAAACAAGACTGAAATAAATTACGATATCGG
The DNA here is from genome assembly GCA_016929735.1 of Ignavibacteriales bacterium. GTDB lineage: Bacteria > Bacteroidota > Ignavibacteria > Ignavibacteriales > Melioribacteraceae > JAFGPR01. The sequence continues at coordinate 5,202 of JAFGID010000305.1, forward strand.
AATAATTCTCGGTACAGGATTGGGCGGTTTAGTTGATTTAATCACAGAGAAAATTGAGATTGAATATTCTGAACTACCCCACTTCCCACTTTCAACTGTTGAATCGCATCAGGGAAAATTAATTTTCGGAAAAATAAGTGGAAAAAATATTGTCGCAATGCAAGGAAGGTTTCATTATTACGAAGGATATACAATGAAACAAATCACATATCCGGTACGTGTAATGAAATACCTTGGAGTTAAAACATTAATAATTTCAAATGCCTGTGGTGGGATGAATCCACTTTATCGCAGAGGTGATTTGATGTTAATGGTTGACCATATTAATTTGCTCGGTGATAATCCTCTTATTGGAAAGAATGAAGATACACTTGGTCCAAGATTTCCAGATATGAGCGAACCATACAGCTTAGGTTTAATTAAAATGGCAGAGGAAATTGCTTTAGACAATAGAATCCCGATACAAAAAGGTGTTTATGTTGCTGTTCCTGGTCCGAATTTTGAAACAAAAGCTGAATATAGATTTCTTCGAGGTATCGGTGCTGATGTCGTTGGAATGTCTTCTATACCAGAAAATATTGTAGCAAATCATATGGGAATGAAAGTTCTTGGTATTAGTATTATTGCCGATGAATGTTTTCCTGATTCATTAGAACCAGCCAAACTTGAAGATGTGATTGCGGCATCTAATTCAGCCGAACCAAAGATGGCATTAATCGTTAAAGAATTAATTAGAAAGATATGATATGAAAAAAGTACTTTTACATGCAACGCCAGTTTTATTAGCAATTTTAATTTTTTCGAGTAATTTTTTAAGTACAAATCTATTTGGTTTTGATAATGAATTTCAAAATTTCTCGATTTGGTTTGTCCTTTCATTTTTTTGTTTTGCGTGTGGATGGTTGATTGATAAAACTCTTGGATGGATATATGGTGGTAAAATAGTTTTTGCAATATCGGTTTCTACTGTCTTTCTTACAGTAATGCTTGTTTTCTTTTTCAGGGATTACTTTCATGTTAATGATCCATCGACTGAGAATTTAATTTTATATTCTCTAAGAAACATTTACTTGGGAGCAATTGGATATTTTGGAATGGTTGTCCCCGAGCTTATTGCCTCCCAGCGAGAAAATGAAAAACTAAATTTAAAAATTGAATTTGTCCAAGAGACAATCCCTAATGCAAAAAAAGAAGCTGAAAATACCATTAACGAATCTAAAATTAAATCTGAAAAGATTCTTCAACAAGCAGAAGTAAAATTAGAAGAAATAAATATTGCAAAGAGAAAAATTGAAGACGAATTAAGTCAGTTAATTATAACTGAAAGAGAATTATTGAAACAATTTGAAAATAAAGAATAAAGTTCAACAAATTCCATTTACTACTATGTTTAAAGAATACAAAAACAATTATAGCTACCCAAAGATTGAAGAAGAAATCTTAAAATTCTGGAGCGAAAATAATATATTCGAAAAATCTTTACAAAAACGTAAAGATAGTAAAAATTATGTTTTTTATGAGGGACCACCTACAGCAAATGGAAAACCCGGTATTCATCACGTTATGGCAAGAACATTAAAAGATATCATCTGCCGTTATAAAACTATTCAAGGTTATCTGGTTACACGAAAAGCGGGTTGGGATACACATGGATTGCCTGTCGAAATTGAAGTTGAAAAAACTTTAGGAATAAAAAATAAAAGTGAAATACCAGAATATGGAATTGCAAAATATAATCAAGCATGTAAAAATTCAGTTTTCACCTACCTGGATCTTTGGGAAAAGATGACTGATAGAATGGGTTATTGGATTAATATGGAACATCCTTATATCACTTGCACTAATGAATACATAGAATCTTTATGGTGGGCCTTGAAAAAATTATTCGACAAAGGTTTAATATATAAGGATTATAAAATTGTTCCGCAATGCCCCCGTTCAGAAACTGTACTATCTTCCCATGAACTTGCTCTTGGTTATAAGCAAACGAAAGACCCCTCAGTATATGTTCTAATGAAACTAAAAAAATCGAAGATTGCACAATATAACAACACATATTTTCTTGTATGGACAACTACCCCCTGGACATTAATTTCAAATGTTGCGTTAGCTGTTGGTGCTGAAATTGATTATGTGAAGATTAAAACAGATGAAAAATTTCTTATTTTGGCTGAATCAAGATTATCAGTCATAAAAAACGAATATGAAATCATTGAAAGGTTTAGAGGAAAAGATTTAGCAAATCAGGAATACGAACAACTATTGAATTATTTACCAGTTGATAAGAAAGGTTTCTATGTTATAGAGGGAGACTTTGTAAGTTTAGATGATGGCTCGGGTATAGTTCACATAGCTCCAGCATTTGGTGCAGATGATTACGAAATGTTGAAAAAATTTAACCTTCCATTTTTACAACCAGTTACACGAAACGGACTCTTTACAAAGGAGGTTACGGATTTTGCAGGCATGTTTGTAAAAGATGCTGATGCTGGTATAATTGATAAACTTAAAGCTGAAGGAAAACTTTATAAAAAAGAAACTATAGTACATTCATACCCTTTTAGTTGGCGTTTTGATAATGTTCCTGTAATATATTATGCTCGTGAATCATGGTTCATTAAAACTACAGCTATTGCCGATAGGATGGTAGAATTGAATAAAACAATCAATTGGTTTCCAAAAGAAGTTGGGGCTGGTCGATTTGGTAATTGGCTTGAAGAAAATAAGGATTGGGCTTTATCACGCGATAGATTCTGGGCAACTCCACTGCCAATCTGGATTAACGAAGATGGTGATATGTTTGCTGTTGGTAGCATTGAAGAATTAAAAGAAGGATTTATCGAAAAAGATGGAAAAAGAATTAGCATTAAAGATATTGAAGAAATTGATTTGCATAAACCTTTTGTTGATGAAGTTAAATTCGAAAAAAATGGAAAGATTTATACAAGAACACCTGAACTGATTGATGCTTGGTTTGATTCGGGAGCAATGCCATTTGCTCAGCACCACTATCCTTTCGAGAATAAAGAATTATTTGAAAATAATTTTCCATGTGATTTTATTTCTGAAGGAATTGACCAAACGCGTGGTTGGTTTTATACTTTGCATGCACTTGGAACATTATTATTCGATAGTGTTGCATACAAAAACGTCTTAGTTAACGAACTTATTCTTGATAAGAAAGGATTAAAAATGTCCAAATCCAGAGGCAACACGGTTGATCCTTTTATGTTGTTTGACAAATATGGGGCTGATGCCACACGTTGGTATCTAATCATAAATAGTCCTCCTTGGCGTCCAACACTTTTTGATGAGGACGGAATAATTGAAGTTCAAAGAAAATTTTTTGGAACACTAATTAACACATATTCTTTCTTTGCTCTTTATGCAAATATTGATAAAATAGATTTTAATAAAGAATTTATACCATTTAATGAAAGACCAGAAATTGACAGATGGATTATTTCAAAGTTGAGTTCATTATGCAAGACTTTTGAACGATACATGGATGAATACGATATGACAAAAGCTGCTCGTGCAGTATCTGATTTTACAATTGACGATTTATCGAATTGGTATGTTAGGAGAAACAGAAGACGTTTTTGGAAATCCGAGGTAAATAAGAACAAAACTAGCGCCTACCAGACATTATTTGAATGTCTTCTGACTATTTCGGAATTAATTTCTCCGATTGCACCATTTATTTCTGAGGAGCTTTATCAAAATTTAAAAATTGTCTTGAATGATAAAAGTAACGAATCAATTCATCTTAAAGATTTTCCAGAAATTGATTATTACGATGGAGAATTAGAAGAAAAGATGGACATTGCACAGAGAATCGTTTTTCTTGCACGTGCAATAAGAGCTAGAACCAATTTGAAAGTAAGGCAACCATTGAAGAAAATTATGGTAGCTATCGACAGTTCAAAGAAACAAGCTGTCGAAAAGATGAAAGATATAATTCTTGAAGAAATAAATATAAAAGAATTATTTATTCTTGAGGATGATTCTTCATTGGTTAAGAAAAGCGCAAAACCAAACTTTAAATCTATTGGTCCAAAATATGGAAAGATTGCTCAACAAGTTGCAAACCAAATTAAATTCTTTGATAAAATTCAAGTCGAACAGATTGAGAAGGAAGGGTTTATTGAAATTATTGTTGAAGATGTAAAAGTTAATATAAAGCTTGAAGATATTGAGATAGTAAGCGTTCAAATTGAAGGATGGGTTATTGAATCTGATAATAAAATTACAGTAGCAATTGATACTGAACTAACAGAAGAATTAATATCAGAGGGATACGCACGAGAATTTATTAATCGAGTACAAAACTTAAGAAAGGATAATGACTTTGATATTGTAGATAGGATTTCAATAAAAGTTGATACAGATGAAAAACTTTTTAATTATATTAATAATCATATTTCTTACGTTAGGGATGAAACATTAGCTGACTTAGTAAATCAAGAAAAAATTTCTGATAACACAAATAATAAATTCCAAGTCGGTGAATTTGATTGTAAAATTGAAATAAATAAAATTGAAAAAAATAAATAGAGGAAGTCATGGCAAAAGAAAAAAATAATAAGAAAAAACCTGTAAAAACAATTAAGAAAAAAACCACTAAGGTTGAAAAGAAAAGCATTCCAAGGAAAAAACTTGTGAGTAAAAAAACAGTACCAACAAAAAAAAATGTTTCTGCTAAAAAAAACATTATAGTAAAAAAAACTAGTACGATAAAAAAGTCATCAGGTAAACTTGTCGAGGTTATATCTCCAACTAAAAAAATCAAGAAAATTAAAGGTTATTCGGCTTCTGATCTTGAAATGTTCAAAAAACTTATTTTGGAAAAAAGGAACGAAATAATTGAGCAACTTCAAGTGCTAAAAGAACAAATGGATGACCAAAATACAGGTCAATATGTTAATGAAAATTCTCCTTATTCTCTCCACATGGCTGAACAAGGAACAGATGCCCAAGAACGTGAAAAATTGTATCTATGGGCGCAACGCGAGAATAAATTTCTTGGATACTTAGAGGAGGCTTTACAAAGAATTGAAAAGGGAACGTATGGTATTTGTATCGAATGTATTGATGAGCCACAATATCTATGTCCGACATGTCCGCTGATTCCCAAAGAACGGCTTATTGCTGTTCCGCATACCCAACATTGTCGAGAGATAAAGGAAAAAATGTCTGAACGTAAAAACTTTTAAAAAATCAGGAACTTTTCTGTGAGATTATTATTTGTATCTTTATTTATTGTTATAGCTGACCAAATAACAAAATTATTTGTTAAGGGTTTTTCAATTCCATTTTTGGATATTAACGTATCAGGTATGCATTATGGTGAAAGTATTGATATTATAGGAAGTTTAGTTAGATTTACCTATGTTGAAAATCCGGGAATGGCATTTGGGCTAGACCTTGGTGAAGGTTCTAAATTATTTCTTTCTCTTTTTTCTATTATAGCCAGCATTGCTCTAATTTATTATTTATTTAAAATTCAAGATAGAAAACTACCTTATAGACTTGCAATTGCATTTATACTTGGAGGTGCAATCGGAAATTTAATTGATAGAACATTCTACGGTGTTTTCTATGGTTATGACTCAATATTTTATGGACGAGTTGTAGACTTCATCAGTATTGATTTCTTTGATTTCACTCTATTCGGTCATACTTATGAGCGTTGGCCGATTTTTAATATCGCCGATTCATTTGTAACGATTGGAGTATTTATGCTAATTATTTTTCATCGAAAACCACATAAAGCTAAAGAAGACAATATAGTTAAAACTACTGCTGAAGAAAAAATTGATACGATAATAATAGAAGACAAAGAAAGCGAGAAATTTTCTACAGAATAATCTTTTACTTTATGCTACTAACGTAAGATGAGCAATATCATCACTGAAAAAAAACATAAATTTATCATTCCTCAGGGTAAAACAAAAGAACGATTAGATGTTTATCTAACAAAATCATTAGAACAAGCAACCCGTTCGAGAGTTCAAAAATTAATTAAAGCTAATTGTGTTTCGGTAAACGGTAAATTTGAAAGAGCAAACTATATAATCAATCCAAATGATGTTATCGAAGTAGCAATACCTGTATCACCGCGTCCAGATAAAAATGAGCCAGAAAATATTCCACTAAATATTATCTATGAAGATGATGATTTATTAGTTATTAATAAACCAGCAGGAATGGTTGTTCATCCCTCGTGTGGAAATTATACAGGGACACTCGTTAATGCCCTATTATATCACGTAAAAATATTAAGTCATTTAAGAGATGAAAGCAAAGCTGGAATAGTTCATCGTCTGGATAAAGATACAAGCGGATTACTCGTTATTGCAAAGGATGAGTGGACACATAATCAGTTAGCAAAACAATTTGCCGCACATACAACCCAACGAGAATACTGGGCGATATGTTGGGGATTATTTAAAAAATCTGAAGGCGAAGTTATTGGTAATATAGCCAGAAGCAACAAAGACAGAAAAATATTTACTGTGAGCAATGATACAGGTAAACACGCTCATACATTCTACAAAGTTTTGGAAGATTATGATTTCTTATCTCTTGTTAAATTAAATTTAAAAACAGGAAGAACACATCAGATAAGAGTTCATATGTCTTACATTAACCATCCGATTTTTGGCGACCCCACTTATGGTGGGAGAACAATTCGTATTGGAACTAACGTTGCAAAGATTAAACAAACGACGGAGAATTTATTAAAGATAATAAATCGACAAGCGCTACATGCTAAAACATTAGGATTTATACATCCGAAAAGTAAAAAATTCTTGCGGTTTGATTCTGAACTACCGGATGATATGGAAGCAGTAATAAAAAAAGTGAAATTGTTTTCTAAAAATTAATAGTGCTTATCAGGAATTTCTTCAACAGAACCAAGTTTAGGCAACTTGAATTTATAAGTCCTTTTATATTTATTTGTTAATTGATCTTTCCTTAACCATGGATTAAGTAATTTAAATATTCTATATGATACACCCATTTTCTTAGCAAATGCAGGTAGGTCTTCTATTGGAGTATCAATCTCTACGTCAAATGTTTCGATTGGTTGATATAAATCATCTTCTTTGAAATAGAAACCATATTTTTCTGGATTTTCAAAAATTATTTTGATTGCTATTATTCTGAAAATATATCTTGATGTTTCCTCATTAAGCCACATATTGTAGTAGTTCTTTGTCTGTTGTTTGCTCATTTTTTCTTTAATGCCACCAACACCCATATTATATGATGCAGCAGATAAAGTCCAGCTGTTAAACCTACTATATGCATCAAGCAAATAATCGCATGCAGCATAAGTTGATTTTTCAATATTATATCTCTCGTCTACTTCATCCTCCACTTCCAAACTATATTTTATTGCGGCTCCTTCCATAAATTGCCAAAAACCCCTTGCGCCAGCAGGAGAAACAGCATTTTGTAATTCACTTTCTGCAATTGCTAAATATTTAATATCATCTGGCACTCCTTTTTCCCTTAGTATTTTTTCAAATAATGGGAACCATCTTGCAGCCCGTTTGAAATATTGGATTGTCGCAGAATGTCTGTACATATTAACAATTAATTCTCTATCCAATCTTTCGCGTACGTCAAAATTATCAAGTGGCACTGATTCACCACAGAAATTTACTGTATCAGGTATGGTTGGTGCAAATATTTGATAATAATTAACATTGTAATTAACCACCTTAGAAGTGTCAGCACTCTTGAATGAAGTAAATAAAATTAGAGTACTTATGCTAACAATGAATAAAGTATTACTAATTAAGACTGTTATATTATATTTTTTATTTTCCATTTTAGACTCGTCTTGAAACCATTATAAAACTTTAATTGCAATATAATAATAATCTTAAATATTTCAATTTTTATTTTTAAGATAAATTTCATTATAAATTATCGCAAGTACAATTATTACTAATCCAATTATCAGATTTAATAAATTCGTACTCTCATTAAATACGATAAGCGAAACAATAATCGCTGTTGGTATTTTTAGATTATTAAATATTGCTAAAGTTCCTATATCAGTTTTTCTCGCACCATAATTCCATAAAAAGAAACAGAAACCGGAAGCAATTATACCCAAATACATTAAAGATAATATTTGTTCTGATGTTAAAGATAAATTATCGTAATCAGCACTAATTGCTGCTGCCATGGCAGTAATCAACATTGCTCCAAGATATAAATATCCAAATACATTTTGGTCCTTAATATCAGGATTCTCACTCATAATTTTCTTATAATAAATCTGTCCAAATGCAAATGCAAGATTTGAAATTTGGACAAGAAAAAAACCTTGTATTAAATTCGATGTTTGAAAATCTTTATAAACAACAACACCTGTTCCTAAACAAGTCAAAACAGCAACCATAAAAATTGTAAAAGAAAATTTCTTGTTAAAGATATCATCAATGATTGAAATATAAATCGGCGTAAAAATTGTAAAAAGGGCAACCTGGTATGATGGTAAAAATTTAAATGAATAAATATAAGCAATATACATTATGCCATATTGCATTAGACCTGTAAGTGTTAATTTAAATTTTAATTTGTTACCTAATGGTCTAATTTTAATAAATGGAATAAAAATCGTAAAAGAAATAAACATTCTTAAAAAAGATACATAGTTAGAATCGAGATTAACCAAATTATTCTTAATTAATCCAAAAGAAAAGCCCCAAATAAGTGAAACTATTAAGAGATAAATCATCTAATTATTTGTAATTATTAATTCTTATTGCAATATAAAAAACAAAAATAATTTATAAAAATTTGGAGTTAAAATGTCATTAAAATTAGGCGATGCAGCACCAAACTTTAATTTAAAAAGTCATACACTTGAAGATATTTCATTAAGTCAATTCAAGAATAAATCTAATGTTATAATTTTATTTTTCCCATTCGTAAATACTGCCACTTGCGAAAAAGAGTTGTGTACGATAAGAGATGGAATGGCAAAATATAATGATTTGAACGCAGAAGTTCTTGCTATCAGCGTTGATAGTCCATTCTCACAAAAATTATGGGCAGAAAAGAATAGATTTAATTTCCCTGTTCTAAGTGATTTCAATAAAGAAGTTTGTCAAAATTACGGTGCTTATTATGATGTATTCGCACCGGGTAAATTTGATTACAAAGGTGTAGCCAAGAGATCGGCTTTCATAGTCAATAAAGCTGGAATAATAAAATATATCGAAATACTTGAAGACCCAAGCAAAGAACCTGATTATGAGGCTATTCAAAAGGTATTATCGGATTTATAGAAATATTTATTAGTGCCATATAAAAAACTCAGACCTATTTGTGGTTTGAGTTTTTTTTATTTCCAAAGACGTTGATTAAGTTGTAAATCCTCAACTATATCAACGCAAAATTTAAGATTTTCATAAGCTTTGTTTAGTCCATCTCCTTTTGTAAAACTTTTTCCTAATTTCAAATCCATAAATCCACCTATAGTAAAAATTGAACAAAAAACATTATTATCAACAAAAGAAAGCATAATTTTATTTCTGATTTTCTTACTCAAGCCCAAAATCGTTTCCATCATTTTTGTTGATAAAATATATCTTGCTTCAACTTGGTCGGAACTATAAACTACGAATTTTTTTTCAAATTCAGGATTTTCAAGATAGACCAACTCCCCTTTTTTTGAACTTAATTTCTGAAATGCCTTTGCTAAAAACCCAAATTTCTTTTCATATTTATCTGGTATTATTACCGTTGTTCCACTTATCCTTTTATTAAAATCAGCCATCATAAATAATCCTTGAAAACTCATCAAGGATTCCATTGTCTGCTTTGTAAATAATGGTTTAATGAAGTGATATGCAAGAATAAAAAGACTTACAACTGGGATATACCAAAGAAATCTATTGATTTTTGATTGTGTATGAAAATAAATATCTGCCCATTTAATTTCTACATCTTTGACTTTTCCAGTAAGATAATTCTTACAATAAAAAAAATTAAATTTATTTTGCACCGAAGTTGGGAATAATTTACTTTTCGCTAATAATTCCTTATTCACTGACCAATAATTTCCATAAATAAAATCGGGTGAAACTGATTTTAATAGTTTAGGAATTAACTTGTTAACTCTCTTATCGAATGCCATTTTAATAAACGAATAAGGAAACATTAAAGCCGTAATAAAGATTCCGACATAAGGAAAGACATACTGAAAAGCATCACTTTGTCCAATTTGAGACATTATTTCATCTAATTTGTCAAACCAAAATATTGCCAATAAAATATAACAAACTGGTAACAATAGCAATAGCTGTATACTTAGAAAGAAACTTGAGCGAAAAAACAGTAGCGGTATCCTCATTCGTTCTAGGTTTTTCAATTCGGGTTCAACTTCCCGAAATATTTGCTCGAATGTTTTCAATTATGATTTAAATAATTCGTTAACGTTAACTTTCTCTCTCTCTTCCGGTGGAATTTCAAAAGATGCTTTTCGTTTATAGCCCATAAGTTTTGCAAAGATGCTCATTGGAAACATTTCAATTCCATTATTGAAATCAAGGACTGAAGCATTGTATGCCCTTCTTGCTGCTGATATTTGTTCTTCGACCTCGTTCAATGAACCTTGTAATTGTAGGAAGTTTTCATTTGCTTTTAAGTTTGGATAATTTTCAACTGCCACTTTCAATTGTCCAAGCAT
>JAFGID010000306.1 GCA_016929735.1 Ignavibacteriales bacterium
CTCGAATGGAAGCCTTCACCGCAATTGAGCATTTCTTTTGGTCCAAGTTATGGAACACATACTGGTAAATTTCAATGGGTTGGAAAATTCATTGATTCTTATGCTACAGAAACTTATGGAACAAGATATGTTGTATCCAATATTGATAATCAAACTATCTCAGCAAATTTAAGGGTAAACTGGACATTTAATCCAACAATGAGTTTGCAAGTTTATATCCAACCATATTTCAGCATTGGGGAATATTCCGAGTTCAAAGAGATTGCAAAACCACGTTCGACTCAATTTAATGTGTATGGTGAAAATGGTTCAACAATTACCTATGACGAAGTAAACAGTCGTTACATAGTTGATCCTGATGGAGCTGGTCCCGCAAGTCAATTTGCTTTTCGCAATCCTAATTTTAATTTCAAATCGTTCAAAGCAAATCTTGTATATCGTTGGGAAATTCTACCCGGTTCAGTTCTCTATCTTGTATGGTCACATGGACAGATGGATTTCCAAAATCCGGGCGATTTTTCAATGGGAAGAGATTTTAAGAATTTAATGTCTGCAGAAGCAGATGATGTATTCCTTGCAAAGTTCTCTTATTGGTTTGATATTTAAGAATTGAATGCTCCTTGAAATAAATAAAAACCCCAAGATAAAAACTTGGGGTTTTTTATTTTAATATTGGAATTGTTCAATGTTCAAGAAAAATAGAATAAATATTTGAAACTTTTAAGAAATCAAACAAACAATGTATATGGTTGTGAACTTGATTTTAGAGAATTTTTTTCAACTTTCTTGCATTTCTTACAATGGTCAACGTAAATTATTACCGCTTTCTCGTCAGGTTCTATTGGTATCAAAGTTACCGTTGAATGGCAATTAATACATTGAATCGTATGATGAGTTTTAAGTTTTTTACTGCATTCTTCACACAAGAAATCAATTTCGTTATGCTTACAAATCAATTCAATCGGTAGTATGGATTTACAGTTGGCGTTTCCACATTGTCCGAATTTTTTCGATATGGTATTTGTATTTTCGATAATAATCTCCTTGAAATTTTTTGTTGAAAAATGTAACTTGTTATGTCAATTTTGGAATACATAAATATTTAATAACTTTTAATAACTGGTGCGAATTTAATAGCAATTTTTATTAAGTTCAATGGAAAAATAAATATCTTTAAAATAAATAAATGGAGTAAAAATGCAAAAAATCCCTTGCTTTATGGCTTATGATATACGCGGTAAAGTACCCAGTGAATTAAATACTGAATTGGCTTATAAAATCGGACGTACTTTTACTAAATATTTAAAAGCAAAAACAATAGTTATTGGTCACGATATTCGTGCAACTTCGGAAGAATTGTCAGATGCACTTGCTAAAGGATTAAATGATAGTGGGGCTGATGTGATTGATATCGGATTATGTGGAACGGAAATGATTTACTTTGCAACTCCATTTTTAAATGCCGATGGTGGAGTAATGATTACAGCAAGCCATAATCCACCGGAATACAATGGACTTAAATTTGTCGGGAAAGGTTCGATACCGATAGGTTACGGCTCAGGGTTGAGTGAAATTGAGAAAATGATTGTCAACGACGATATCGGATATATAAGTGAACAGAAAGGAAAAATTTCAAAGATAGATGTGATGGATGATTTTATTAAAAACCTTTTAAAATTTTATGATGCGAGTAAAATCAAACCTCTAAAAGTTGTCCTAAATGCAGGTAATGGATGTGCAGGTCCTGCTTTAGATAAATTAGAAAAATTATTACCGATTAAAATGATTAAAGTGCACCACACTCCCGATTCATCTTTCCCAAATGGCGTTCCTAATCCGTTGTTGCCTGAAAAAAGGAAACCTACAATCGATGCTATTTTGGAGAATAATGCAGATTTGGGTGTTGCATGGGACGGCGATTATGATAGATGTTTCTTTTTTGATGAAAGAGGGAATTTTATTGAAGGATATTACATCGTTGGTTTATTGGCAAAATCAATATTGAAAAAAAATCCCGGAGAAAATATCGTTCACGATCCAAGATTGATTTGGAATACTCTCGATATAGTCCAAAATGAAGGTGGAATAGCCGTTCAATCACCGAGTGGACATGCATTTATCAAACAAAAGATGCGCGAAGTAAATGCAATTTATGGTGGCGAAATGTCTGCTCATCATTATTTTCGTGACAATTCATTTTCCGATAGTGGAATGATTCCATTTTTACTTGTATTACAATTAATATCTGATGAAAATAAAAAATTATCTGAGTTGGTAAACCAAATGATTGAAAATTATCCTTGCTCAGGTGAAATAAATTCAAAAATTGAAAATCCAGCAGCTAAAATAGAAGAAATCAAGAAGAAGTATTCCGATGGTGAAATGGACTTAATTGACGGAATTAGTGTAAAATATGACGATTGGCGTTTCAATATAAGAATGAGCAATACAGAACCTTTGATTCGTCTGAATGTTGAAGCAAGAGCTAATTTAGAACTGATGAAAGAAAAAACAGAAGAATTGTTGAAAATTATTAGAAGTTGAAACATTTTAGTAAATTTGAACGTCTAAAAACCCAAAAATAGGTTTATTATGTCAGAAGAAAATAAAACACTCGATGTAGAAAAAATTTTGAAGAACAAATTAAAAAGCATCAGTGTAGAAAAACTTGAAGATGGGATTTCGAAAGTTGTAAGCGATTTAGTTGGCGAGGATTATAAATGCTCAATCAGTGATATACGGTATTCAATTTTCAGTGGTGCTGATTTCCATGTTAAAATAGAAATTTCCTACAACCCCGATAAGTAAAATCTGTTCTGTCCTCCTTTATTAGGCTGAAGGCATGGCTTAAAGACCATGCCTTTTTATTAATTAAAATCCAGAAATAACACCAATTCCAAATTGTCCAAATTTATTTTCGAAATCGTAAGTAAATTCAGCAGTCAGTCTTATGTTCCTTCGTAGCATATATCCAAGATGTAAAGTTGAAGTTTTATAATCTAAGTTTGGAATTTCAGAGTCGATCCAATTAAACAATCCAGCAGCATACCATTTGCTTTCATCACCTTTGGGCGTGAAAATTAATTCTGCCATACCTCCTTTCGTTTGAA
>JAFGID010000307.1 GCA_016929735.1 Ignavibacteriales bacterium
CATTAAATTTTAAGATTCTGGAACGAAAACAGATCTTTTATTATAATAGCCACAATTGGGGCAAGCTCTATGGCTAAGTTTTAATTCACCACATTGAGAACATTTACCTAAGGTAGGTAATGAAGCTTTTTGGTGAGTTCTTCTTTTGTCTCTTCTGCTCTTTGATAATTTTCGTTTTGGATTTGGCATTTTATTTTCCTATTCTATCTTTTATATTAATTACACTCGCAAGTTTCGATATTAAGATTTTTCCCACATTTAGGACATAATCCTTTACAATCCATTTTACACAAGTTCTTTAATGGTAAAGAAATTATTGAATATTCGTATACATCTTTACTTATATCTATCTTATCTTCTGTGGGAGAAAGATAATAAATATTTAATTCATCATACTTAATACGATCTCTATCTGAAATATATGTCAAAGTAAATTCATTAGTTAAAATTGTGTCATACTCACCGTTACATCTATCACAATTTAAATGAACTTTTAATTTAACAGAACAATAAAGAACTAATTGATTTGGGAATTTATCTATGTTGCAATTTACAAAAACATTACCAAAGAAGGGGAAATCCAAACCAATTTGTTTACAATCTTTTATGAATTCAATCTGACTTTTACCATCAGATAAATTCGTATACTTAATTATCATAACTTTGAATATTTAGCTTACAAATTTAGAAAACGTATTATATATAATCAAGCATTGAAAAACAAAATATATTTTATTAAATAGTATGTGAAAAAATAAAAATTATTTTTATTTTTTTAGTTGTAATTATCGATAATAAATTGTATTATTTAATCCGAAATTGTATTTTTTTTTTTAATTAAATTAAATCATCCAATAACTAAAGGAGGAATTAATGAAGAGGTTATTCTTAGTTGCTGCTGTCCTATTTTGCTTTGCATTAACAGCAAACGCTCAACAAGTACTTACTGGTAGCTGGTATGTTGATAAAGATACACCAGGTTACACACTTGACAAAAATGTTGGCGACAGAACAGTTGACATTGAAGTCGTATTTACTAGACCATTCTCGTCAAAACCAGAAGTAGCTCTTTCTGTTTCTTTGATTGATGAAGTTGATCCTACTCAAATGAGATATCAAGTTTCAGCTAAATCAGTTTCAAGAGACGGATTTACAGTTCAGATTAAAGTTTGGAGCGAAACAAAACTAAATGCACTCGGTGGTTTCTGGGTAGCTGTTCAACAATAAAAGGGTTTTGCATAAAAAAAGGCTGTCTGAATAAGACAGCCTTTTTTATTTTAAACCTTATTGGAATTTAGATAAAACATCTTTAGCCACATCTTTGTGAACCATAAAACTCAACATTTTGAGTTTAACAAAATCTTCGTGAAAGAAGTAATAACCTTTATTAGCTCCATTACGGGCGCCTGCACCTGAATCTTTTATTAAATACCAATCTTTGCCATCTTTTTCCAAATAACCGACCAGATGTATTCCATGGTCATCATCAGTAGTTTTGTTATTTATTCTATATTCACGAGCAAATTCATCAATATAATCTGAAGGAATATCAAAAGAAGGAATTATAGCTACCTCTTCAAAACCATCAATACCCGGTTCCGAAACATCTCCCCCAATATTAACTGTATATTCATTTCGAATTGCATCTTTTATTATTGACATAAAATCATCTAAGGGAATATTATAATAATCATTACATTTCCACCAATTATCTGGAACTTCAAACTCTGCTTTTTGATAGTACGGATGTTTTATTGTTGATATGAAATCTACATAATTATTTAAATCAAGGTTAACGATATTTTCGAAATACTCTAAGGGCGTCATTTCCTTACCATCCACAATTATTTTTTCTGGTGGTTCGCCCATATAATGGTTTAATATTGATTTAATCGTTTCTATTGCATATTCCTCATTCCAATTATTACTCTCTTTTAGGTAATTCAAGAATTTATTCATTTCATTAAACATTTTATCGTGGTCATGAAATTTCTGATTGGGCAACATTCCACTATAATCATTAAGGGGTACTATTCCATATTTTAACCAAAGTCTTTTTATAGCATTAGATTGTGAGCCGTGAGAGAAATATGAGTTACCACGCTCTTGAACAAATCGTCTGGCTTTTTCGACAAATTCCCAGTAAGCCGTATATAATTCAGACAATTTAATTTTTCTCTTATGAATTCTATAGACCTCCGATTCAATAAATGAAGTAGCACAAAATGACCAACAAGTACCTGTATTTCCTTGAGTTACAGGTTCATTGTGCCATTGATATTTGAACTCTTCTTTTAGTCCAGGAGCATTAATATTCGAAAAATCCATCTTTAGCTGTAGCCGTGTTTTGCTCTCTTTTTGATTAAATTCCTTAATACCATCAAGGATTTCCTGATAAAATCCCATTTTTCTTTCTTGGTAAGTGGACTTATCTTTTGTAACCTCTTGACAATAGAAAAAACTATTCACCAGAAAAATCGAAATAAGATTCAAGATTAAAATTCTGTACTTCATTTTTTCCTACCTCTTATTGTTTTTAATTAGTTATTTTTTACAAAAAAATTTAATAAAATAATAGTCAAAATTTCTTATTGACTTTAAAGAATTTTTATCTTAATTTAAAATAGGTGATAAGTAACAATTTTTAACAATACTTTTTTGGGAGGCATTATGTTATTTCATATCTTAAGAAGAACCTACCTTTTGTTAACTTTTATTTTACCACTTCTAATATCCCCTACATCTGCACAAACATTTTTTGTTGATACTAGTGAAACTAATCTTTTTTTCCAAGGAGAATCCTACGCTGATGATTTTATGGTGCCGGGGAATGACACCAAGACATTTACTCTTCTTAATTATATGAAAAATATTCTGGGTTATGACTATTTTACTCAACATGGAGCAAATGCTGTTGATGGTGGTTGTAAGTCTTGGATACTAGCTGCAAGTGGGATTAAAGGAAACAATACATCTGATTTAGAATTCAAATGGTGGGCAGCTGCTCAACCAAGATATTTTAAAGAAGATGGTATGGGATTTAAAGGTTGGTCTTATGTTTACATGGCTTGCGATTTACATCTAATTATTGAAGGACTTTCTGGTGCTAAGGTTACTGTTTATATCCGAAGAGAAAACTATATGGCAGGTCATACTTCACACGAAGCCGTCTCAGAAGATTCTATTAGCTCCTATGGAATATTAGGAATTGAGAATAACCTTTTCTCCTATGGATTCAATGACCCTCCTGGTCCTTCAGGATGGAATAAAGTTGTATTAGATACATCCTTTACTGCAACCGTCGGCGATACAATTCATTTGGCTTTTGAATTTGATAGTTATGCTTCGATTATGGATCCTGCTCAATACAATAATGGGGGATTATCTGACGGTTCTGATGCTGTTCATGTTGGGACTGTTCAAATAAGTTTGATATCTGAACCTCAACCACCACCAATGGCAGATCCTTTTGCTGCTTTCTATTTTTCTCTTGATATCGGCTCTGATACTGAATTGAGTGACCCCAATGCTGACGGGGATGAACAATTTGACCCAGGTGATATTTATCGTTGGCGAACAAACATCCTACCTCCACTTAGCACATTCGGTCATCATGACGATTTTTGGATATTTGGTTTTGATCCTCCACCTACAACTATATTAAATGCAGCTCCAACAATGTCTGGTTACAATCCTGATTCAATAGCTAATTTTTATTTTGATATGGACGGTGTTGATTTTCTTGATTGGGATCTATCTCTTGAAATTGATTCATTATTTCCCTTACCATTTCCGATTTCATGGTTTCCAACACAATGTATACATAATGCCGAATTTTTATGGATTTCGTATGATGATGATGAAGCACCACATTATATTGACCCAACAGGAAGTGTTCCAGTTAATAATATATCACCTTACATGGGGGTGACATACGGTACAACTCCTGCACAAGACGAGGTAACCGGAATAAACTCAATGCCATTTCCTCCATTTATGTATATTACATACCCTTATTCTGATGAAAAGTTTTTCCACCCAGTTCTAGCACCAAATCCGGATTTTATTGAGAACGATGACGATGATATTGATGCATTAGATATAAAGATGTGTGACATGTGTAATTATTGGTACTTTTCAGTTGACCATGAAGCATCTTTGGGACTTACACCCGGTTCAATTTATATGTATTCTCTCGGGGCTCCTCCCGGACCAATTGAAGTAATTAGGAGCACCGTCCACTTGGGAATACCGAATAATCATGTTGACATCGATGCCTTTGAATTTGTCTGGTTATTAGATACTATTTACACAGGTTCCTTTGCATTCGCATTATTATTCAGTGTTGATGATGATGACCCATTAACAATTGGCAAGGATGAATCCGGTGGACTTGACCCGCGAGTAATTTATGGTTCATTTTTAAATGGTCAATTTTTTGTTTACCTAAATCCCCCTCTACCTGACGATGTTGATGCTATCACAGCATTTGAAACACCTGAACTAGATACAAC
>JAFGID010000040.1 GCA_016929735.1 Ignavibacteriales bacterium
AGGAGGCTTTTGAAACAGAGCCTTATGGCTTTTTGCTGAAACCTTTTGAAGAAAAGCAATTATATGCTGCTCTGGAAATGGCCTATTTCAAGCATCAGGAGAAATCAGCGTTAAATTGAAAGAATAATATATATTTTATAATAAATAATCTTTGTAACATTTATTATTATTAGATTTTATTTGATTTTTTCATTAGTCCACCTAATTTAATGTTATACGTTTGATCACAAATGAAAGGAGAAATAAAATGAGTAAAATTGAATTAGTCTTCTGTAATAGAATTACTCCAGTATTTTTGCTTCTTTTTTTAATAACGGCATGTGCGCCATTAATTGGCCCATACAGCCCAACTGCATATAATTATGCGACTTCCTTAAAGGTAGAAACATTGGCTATAATGGATAAAGCTAACGAACCATATTTAAACCATCAATCTTCAGTAGAAGCTCTTGTCATAGAACTTCACAAAGCCCATGAATATGTTAAGGGTGTACCCAGTAATAGCATTTCGGCAAAACAATGGGAAATACTTATTAAAGAAGATGGTGATCTTTTTGGCAAGTTTATAAAGCGATGGAAAGATAATTCTACTTTGAGCATGACATTTATTAATGAATTTAAAGGTTTGATAATAGATGCATTCGATGAAATTATTTGTCTTGAAGCAAATAAAAAAAAACCATCAAAATGTAAGTTATATGGAGGTGAATAGTAATGAAAACATACGACGATTTTGTAGAAGCTCTGAAAATTGGAGCAAAGGATATGGCAAATGAAATATTTGATGGATTTGAAAATGAAGCAAAGGATGATGTCGAGGCTTTCTTGGAAAGAACAAAAAACGACATGAAAAGATGGACAAACTTACTAGCAAAAGGTGAACTTACACAACATGATTTCAGTGATTTGGTACAAGCAAAGAAAGCACTTGCCGAAATTCATTCCCTAAGACAAATTGGCGTAACTCTAACAAAGCTAGAAAGATTTAGAACTGGGCTTATCAATTTAATTATTGATAAGGCATTAACCTTTTTCTTGTAATTCGAATAACAAACCATTCCACTGAACTAATGAAAATATTGGCTGTCTAATGATCATTAATATAGTGAAAATGAGATAATAATAAAATTTGTTCCAATCCTTAATTTTAATTAGAATACTACAATTTATTTTTAAAATTTTGAGTAGATTAAAGAATTGACATAGATGGAGGGGAAATAGATAATGGAATTCATTATGTGGCTGAAGAAGGAAAAGATATGAAAAAAAAAATATATTATTTAATGTTTTTTTTAAAGATCAGATTAATAAATGATAAAAGAGAAATATATTAAAAAATTAACCAAACAAAAAAATAAGTTTTGAAAAAGAAATTACATTACCCCATTTATTCCCCAAAACATATTTTACATCTCTTTACTGCTGTAGTAATTAGTTTTGTTGTAAACTATTGGATTATTAAAACTGAACCTAGCTCAATATATGAGCCTTATTTACGAAGTAAGATTTTCTTTATTGTTGAGATAATTATTTTTGTTTTTGCAGTACTTGTAATATTTGAATTAAAAATATTCATCAGTGTTGAAAAATATTCATTTAAAAGAATTGAAGACATATTTCAAAACAGCCATGATAAAATCACAATAGATAACAGTAATATACTAAAAGACGAAGTAAGTAACATAGGTTCAATCGCAAAAAAAACAATAAGTTATTATAGAACAGTAAGGGTTATTGATTTTTTCGAAGAATCGAAAGATACAGCTGACACATCAAGTTATAATGATAAATTATCAGAGATAATAAAAGATAATACCGAAACTAACTTTGCATACATTCGATATTGTATTTGGGTAATTCCCATCGTTGGATTTATTGGAACACTTTGGGGGATAATGAAATCTGTTTATGGATTTTCATCAATATTAGGAGATGTCGTACCAGGTGAAGAATCTAAAATTTTAATTCAGAGTTTAAGAGATATTAGCGTTGATTTAAGTACTGCCTTTGAAACAACATTACCTGCTCTAATAATTAGTGGTATCCTCGCCTTATTTCTTTCACTACTTGACAGAAGTAAGGACAGGTTTCTACTCAAGCTTGATAAAAGCTTAATTGATAATGTTATTAGTAAGCTTGAGCAACCTTTCAGTATTACAAATTCACACTACTTAAGAATGATTCAGAAAGTTGATAAAATTGCGTCCGATTTTAATTTAACAAAGATACAGAAAAACGAAATAATTAATTCCTTGTCTTTCCTAAATTCAGTAAAAATGGAAAGTAATGATTTTGAAAGTATTTCTGCAAGTCTTAAATCTAGTAAAGAAGCATGGAACAACTTGAATAATAACTTAACAGAATTCATTTCAATTAACAAAACAATAGAAAAATCTATTTCAGGATATTCATATAACGATCTAGAAGCTTCGACTATTTTAAAAGATATAAAAGACCTAATGACCCAAACAAAAAGTATGCTAAATGAAAATAGAAATAAGCAATTAATTTTTCTTCAAGATATGTTTAATAAAATCTCTCAAAATAACAGTCAAATCAATGAGATAAAAAGAATTTTGGAGAATGCAGCCAAAAAAGGAATTCCGGTATCCTTGGAAGTATTTCCTTCTATAAAAGGGATTGAAAAATAACAAGATTACTATGAGAAATAAAAAGAGTATTTCAATATTCAATTTTTCATATTTAGATATAATGACTGTATTATTAATTATTTCTCTAATATTGCTATTTTCCATAGCAAGCCTTTTTTCTTTCTTGCCATATCAAGATAAGTTCTTAAATGAACTTGTTTTGAAAGAAGACGCTAATAAAAGACTAATAAAAAATTTTGAAGATAAAAAAAGCATTTTAGCATCTTATAACATAAGGTTAAATGAGGAGATAGATAAAAATCGCAAGATATTACATAAAACACGCTTGACAATCTATGATATGTTAAACATTAAATACGAAGAGTTAAGTTCAAAAGAAAAAACAGATTTAAATTCTCTACCTAAACAGATTGAAGACGCAAATGTACAAATTAGGGAATTAAAAAAGCAAGTTGGGGTTTTTCGAAGTAGCTATGTAAAAAGAAGAAATGAATGGGTACAACAAATGATGGTAACTGATACTCAAATTTCTCAGCGAATAAATCAAATTCCAATCTTCTATAAAGTAGACAATAGTGGCATGATCGATTTTGAAACTGGAAATATGATTAGATTAGACCAAATTATTGAAAAACATAACCCTATAAAAGATGTTTCTTATCCACTTTTTATAGTTGAAAAATCCGGTTTTAGGTTTTTTAACAATATGTTACAAAATATACAAAATTTAGCTATTCAAAATAAATTGAGAATTGGTTATGAACCCTACAACAAAGATTTAGATGTAATTTATGAGGTTTTTGACATTGCTAAGCCATGAGAAGAAAAACACCAATAGAGTTTTTTAATGTATCTTTTCTTGATGTAATTACTTCCACTGGAGGTGTATTTATTTTTTTAGTTATAATTTTTCTTGGTGCTTTGTTTTTTAATACTGTATTAGATGCGAATAATAAATTATCGATACTTTGGTCAAAAAATCTTGCGTATCAAGACAGCATTGATAGTATTGAAAAAGACATTTACAATGAAAATATTAAAATTGATAGTATATCATCACTTAATGAAAATCTTAATTCTAAATTAGGTATTTACTACAATAATTTACAAATTTTAGGTTCTCGTAATAAACTTGATAGCCTGAGAAAAACTATTTCAGTAAAAAAAGATTCAATAATACTACTTAAAAGTATTTCCGTTAATATTTATGATAAATTGGAAGGTTTGACAAGTAAAACACCTCAAAGTAATAAACTTAGTTTCTTAAAACCTTCGTTTGATTTAGATACAACTTATTTGCATTGGGACTTAATCGTATTAATAACAAATGATAGTCTCTATTTAATGAGGTATACACTTGATTTCACTTATTTTGATTGGTGGAGTACCGATAACAAAGAAACAAAAGTTGGAAGACCTAAAAAGGGTGATGGTATTTCTATTAGTAAGGCCACAGAAAATAATAGCAACTTTGTTAAACAGTTAAATTCTTTGGAACCAAATAAAGTTGTCTTTGTTTTACTTTACGAAGAATCTATTAATTCTTATCCAATTGTCAGAGACTATATAATTAAAAGTAAAAAAAGATTAAGCTTAAAATTTGGAATAGGGAATCCTGAAATACGGTTCCGTAATGATGGATGGTGTCCTAATCCTATATATTAATATCAGAGATTGGAATGAAAAATTTTAATGAATGAAAAACTGTTTAAAACACACGGTAAATGCCATTTTGCGGTGCGTGCAAGAAGATTCTTGGTTTTGATTAACCAAGTCCATGGCAGATAAAAAAGGAAATATATTTAGAATGCCAAACGGCACTTACCGCGGGAATGTTATACACAAGGCTAAAAAACTAGATAAGACAGCGATAAAATGGAAAAATTTTTGTTTTACGACACACGAAAAAAGAGAAAGGATTGCCGACCAACAAAGCATAAGTTTGGCATCCCTTCCCTCCAAGCTTTGCTTCGCTGCCAAACACATGCTTTCTTTGCCACCGCGCGCAGATTAAGCGGGATTTCTACCGATTATTGAACCGAAAATTGTTAATTTGCGAGATTATTAAATAAGGATTTTAGAATATGCAGAACTTACAAAACGAACTGATAAATATACTACAACACGAAGATGCTTTGGTGGTTGACGGACAACTAAACAAGAACAAGATTGTTGAAATGGCGTTACAGGTTGACCCGAAACTAATTAAGCATTTAATAAAGCACGATACATTTAAAACCCACTTTTTTACCGATGTGGAAAGTGTTTTGGTATTCGACAAAATTAAATTTCAGCGTTTTGTAAATAACAAGTCTTTTTTGCCCGACAGTTACACCGCTTTTAAAAACAAGATTGGGTTGACCATTAACGATGGCACAACCGACAATTACATAACTTCAAAAAACGATGTAGTATTGGCTTGGCCTCATAAAGACTGCGTTTTGGAAGGCGGGCAGACCAAAGAAGACCAAAAACGAAATGAAATATTTTGGAACGAAACCCTTGCACCCGATGAAATTGACCGCCTGCTTGACCCAAAAGTTTTTACCAACTGGAAAAAATACGACCAAAAGGGCGAACACGAATTAACAGAAATAAGCGATAACGATAACCTGATTATTAAAGGAAATAACTTATTGGCTCTTGCTTCTTTGAAAAAAAAATATGCCGGAAAAGTTAAACTGATTTATATTGACCCTCCATATAATACAGGTAGTGATAGTTTTCAGTATAATGATAATTTTAATCATTCAACTTGGCTTACTTTTATTAAAAACAGATTGCTTTATGCAAAAAATATGATGCATGAAACAGGTTTTATTTTTGTCAGTTGTGATGACTCCGAGGAAGCATATTTAAAAGTTATTTTAGATGAAGTTTTTGGGCGTGAAAATTTTGTCAATACAATTTCATACGAACGCTCTGGTAGTGCAGGTATCGGACAAGGTGGTTTTTTTGTTGATACCGCTGAGTTTATTTTGGTTTATTCTAAAAATAAATCAAACTGTTCTTTTAATCAAGTGACTAAGTCTTCTTTACTCGATTATGAAGTAATGAAACGATATAATAATATTTTAGAAAAAGAAGGTGAAAAAGAACTTATAAAAGAATTTAAATCAAAATCAAATGGGGAGCCTGTTAAAATATTTAAACATACTAACTATAATATTGAAAAAGTATCTTTAAAAGATTACTATAAAAGAGAAATTGAAATTAGAAAATCATTTAAAGAAAATTTTTCAAAGGTATTTAGAACCACTAACCCACAAGCCGAAAATTCTTTCCAACAAGAATTACTGTCTTATATGGATAATGGTCTTTATTCTGTAGAATACACTCCCAGTCGAGGAAAAAATAAAGATATTCAGACAACAACATATTACCTTGGTAATGGAATATTTGCATGGTTGAAAGACAGCGCACATGTAGAAGGGGCAAATGTTGTAAAAGAGAATAAACTTACAACATTGTGGTCACATGCAGAAATACCAAAAGCAGATTTAGCAAATGAGGGTGATGTTATTTTAAAAAGAGGTAAAAAGCCAGAACAATTATTGAATAGAATTATAGAATTATCAACAAATGAAGGGGATTTAGTTTTAGATTTTTTTATTGGCAGTGGTACTACATGTGCAGTATCCCACAAAATGAAAAGAAAGTATATTGGCATTGAACAACTCAATTACGGTGAAAATGATTCTGTTATAAGATTAAAAAATGTAATTGGTAAAACTGAAAAGAAACAAGGTAAGTTAATGCCTTCTGATATTTTTGATAAATCAGGGGTTTCAAAAAAGGTAAATTGGCAAGGTGGTGGTTCATTTATCTATTGCGAATTAGCCAAATACAACCAAACTTATGCCGACCAAATTTTAGAAGCCGACAGCAAAGAAAAACTTATTGCGGTTTGGCAACAAATGAAAGAAAAAGCTTTTTTGAGTTACCAGTTTGACAAGCAAAGTTTTGATGAACGAATTGAAGCATTTAAAACCCTCTCGCTAGAATACCAAAAGAAATTTTTACTTGAGGTGCTGGACAAAAACCAGTTGTATGTAAATTATTCGGAGATAGCAGACGAAACACACGGAATAAGCAAAGAGGATAAGCGGTTGAATGATATGTTTTACGGCAAAATTTAAAAAAAAGGTAAGTATGTAATGAGAGCTTTACTTGACACAAATATTATCATTCATCGGGAAACGAGCCGGCTAATTAACCAAAACATTGGTATGTTGTTTTACTGGCTTGATAAAATGAAGTATCAAAAATACGTTCATCCTGTAACTATTGTCGAATTACAAAGGCATACCGATGAACAGGTTGTAAAAACTATGGCTGTCAAGTTACAAAGCTATCATGTAATGAAGGTTTCAGCACCTTTGCACAATGATGTTAAAAAAGTAAGCTCTACCATTGATACAACCGATAACGATAATAACGACACGCTTTTGCTCAACGAGGTATATTCAAAACGAGTTGATTTTTTAATTACTGAAGACAAGAAAATACATACCAAGGCAAAACATTTAGGCATTGCCTATTTTGTGTTTTACATTGAGCAGTTTATTGAGAAAGCTGTTCGGGAAAATCCTGAATTGGTCGATTACAAAACTTTAGCCGTAAAAAAGGAATATTTTGGCAACATCAATTTACAATCATCATTTTTCGATAGTTTTCGTTGCGACTATCAGGGGTTTGACCAGTGGTTTAACCGAAAATCGGAAGAAATTGCCTATGTCTGTTCCTACGAAGGAGAGATTAACTCATTTTTATTTCTAAAAAAAGAAGGCAAAGAAGAAGATTATTCAGACATACAACCACCCCTTCCACCAAAAGAAAGATTAAAGATTGGAACATTTAAAGTTACTGCAAACGGTTTTAAACTTGGCGAACGGTTTTTAAAAATCATTTTTGACAATGCCCTAAAACAAAAAGTAGAAGAAATTTATGTTACCATATTCGATAAAAGAGACGAACAAAAACGCCTTATTGAATTAATGGAAATATGGGGTTTTAAAAAATGGGGCGTTAAAGAAACGCCAACAGGTATTGAAAACGTCTATGTACGTCCGTTTGAGAAACCAGCCGACAGAACGCAGCCACGTCTTACATTTCCTTTTTTATCAAGCGATTCGGATGTTTTTGTAGTGCCGATTTACCCTGAATATCATACGGAATTATTCCCTGATTCAATACTGCAAACAGAATCACCGCTGGATTTTGTCGAAAATCAGCCACACCGCAACGCAATAAGAAAGGCATATATTTCTAATTCAATAGAGCGAAATTTAAAAACAGGGGATATAATTCTGTTTTACCGAACTGGCGGATATTACAAAAGTGTAATTACTACCATTGGCATTGTAGAAAACACAAAACAACCTGCCACTTTTGAGGAAATCAAAGCAATTTGCAAAAAACGAACAGCATTATCGGAAGCACAACTGGCTGAATATTGGAACAGGTACGACAAACGAAAACCTTTTGTTGTAAATTTTCTGTATGCCTATTCTTTGCCCAATCCTTTCAAGGTAAATCTTAAAAAGCTCATTGATATTGGTGTTTTTGCAAGCATAGACGAAGCCCCGCGAGGGTTTCAGAAATTAAGTTGGGAATCATTTGTTAAAATTTATAAGGAAGCATATAAATAATGAAAGTATTATTATCAATAAAGCCGGAGTTCGCCGAAAAAATATTTTCGGGTGAGAAGAGATATGAATTTCGCAAAGCAGGATTTAAAAATCAACTTATTCAAACTGTAGTTGTATATGCAACTATGCCTGTGGGAAGAATAATTGGCGAATTCAACATAAAACAGATTTTAAAAGATGAACCTGAACACATTTGGGAAATGACCAAAGAATACTCAGGAATAAACAAATCTTTTTTTAACGAATATTTTAACGGAAGAAACTTTGCATTTGCGATAGAGGTTGACAAGCCAAAATTGTATAAAAATCCGATAAACCCAAAAGAAGAATTTGATAGATTTACAGCACCTCAATCGTTTATGTATTTATAGATTATGGCAGAAGAACGTTTAGATAAAACCTTTGATGTTTTGGTGGAGAATGAAGTTATTGAACTTGTTCTGCACGAAAATATTAAACAAAATTTACGGTACGAAGCACGGCCCTACCAAATTGAGGCATTTGCACGTTTTACCTATTATCTCAACAAATACAAGCACCGCCGTAAGCCAAGCCAGTTGTTGTTTCACATGGCAACAGGGAGCGGAAAAACCTTGATTATGGCAGGTGCAATTGTGGAGCTTTACAAAATGGGCTACCGCAATTTTATTTTCTTTGTAAACACCGATACCATAATCCG
>JAFGID010000308.1 GCA_016929735.1 Ignavibacteriales bacterium
AAAAACCGAATTACTAATAAAATTAAATCAAATGAAAAAATACAATTTATTATTTTTATCATTACTTCTTTTCGTATTTAGTTGTACAGAAAAGACAGACAGCGATTTATCAGGTTATGTCTATGGGACAATAACCTCCATAAGCAGCAACGCACCAGTTGCAGGTGTAGTTGTACAATGTAATAGTTTAACTTACACAACTGGTGCTAATGGTTATTATAGCATTGAGAACTTACCTATTGGAAGTAATCAACTTACTGCTTCAAAAACCGATTTTGAAACTTACTCTAAGACGATTAATGTAAAATCCAGTGGAACAGAAGAAAACATTTCTTTAGTTTCAAATATTGTTGGAGCGAGTGTTTGGGGTTATATCAAACATACTTCTGGGACACCCATAAGCGGGGCAAGTGTGACGATTGCTGGCATGACTGACAATACAGACGCAACAGGTCGTTACCAACTTCCTTCCATACCCCAAGGAAATCAAAACATTTCTGTTCAGGCTTCAGGTTACGAAGAATACAATCAATCATTTTATATGTATTCATCAGACAAACAAATCAATATTAATTTGAGAAAATTCAATACCAGTGAATTTTCAATAGATAAAGACAATTACTGGTCAAATTTTTCCGGTACTGGCGACCCCAATGGCGAAGTATTATTTGCAGGAGAATATTCGGGTAAAAATAATTATTTGTTTTTCCATTCAAATATCAATATACCTGACAATTCCGAGGTAACCGCAATGGGTATTCAATTTTATATAAATGATAACGACTATAAATATAATTGGGATTGGGGCATTAATACAATAAAAGAGAACTGGGATGAAACCAAAGTTACAAACAATAATATTTCAGTTAATTATGCATTAAATGCTCCCTATGCCAGTAAGTCTGGTTATTATATCCTTATTAATATACTTGAAGCATATAAAAATTATAAAAATGACTTTTTACAATACGGTTTTGTAATGTGGACTAAGGATGATAAGGATTATAACTGGGATGTTATGATTCCGTCAAGTGAAAATAGTGTCTCTAGTAGAAGACCAATAATAAAAGTATCATACTTAAACTAAATTCAAATAAAAACTAAAACAAGGAGGTCGAAATGAAAAAAATTACGTTTATCGCAGTACTTTTTTTTAGTAGCATTTTTGTAAATGCTCAAGATATTATTTACAAAACAGATGGAACTGAAATTAAAGTCAAAATAATTGAGTTGACCACAGAAACGGTCAAGTACAAAAATTTTGAACAGTTGCAAGGTCCTATACGGAACATACTTCTCTCAGATGTTTTTATGATAATTTATGAAGACGGGACGAAAGAAGTTATTAAAAAAAATAATAATACAGAATTGGAAACTCAATCCCAAGCACAACAACAACAACCACCTACTATTATTATGCCCAAGATTGAGAGTATAGCAAATAACTCATCTTTAAATTATCAGGATTTTTGTTTTAGAGGTCAACAAGATGCATCGAGATATTATACAGGTTATTCCAGTGCTGCAACATGGACAGGAGCAGCAACAATACTTGGAGGTGCTGTAATTGGGCTTATTCCAGCAATAGCATGCTCTAGTTCTAATCCCGAAAGAAGCAGTTTAACTTTTCCAGACTCAGAATTGGCACAAAATCCAAGTTATTATTCCTGCTATATGCAAGAAGCGAAAAGAATAAAATCGAGAAAGGTATGGACAATGTTTGGCATTGGCGTAGCAGTTGATGTTGCGATTGTCGCTTTAATTGTATCATCTGGTCAATAATTGAATATTACTAACTTAAAAACTAAAAATCATGAAAAATTTTATTTTACTATTTGGAACTCTTATAATTACTACATGCGCTTTTGCTCAAGATATTATCTACAAAGTAGATGGAAGCGAAATAAAAACAAAAGTTATTGAAATAACTACAAATGAAATTAAATACAAAAACTTTGAACAGTTAGAAAGTGCTCTTTTAAATATCCCAATATCTCAAGTTTTTATGATTATTTATGAAAGTGGAGAAAAGGAAGTATTCAAAAATACACAACAGCAACAACTGCAACAACAGTCCGATAATAATGTCCAAAGTAATATGGCACTTTCTGGAATTTCAAAAGAAAATTTGTCCATTGAAATAATAGATAATAGGGCAGATAAAATTTTAATTGGGCAAGAGCCATCTCGTGGAGCCGCCGCAGTTGGATTAATCGTTCAACCAAATGCTTCAGTTAATGACAATGAAGGAAAAATTTATAGTTATGCAGTAAAAACATTGGAAAATGTTTTGGGGAAAAATGATTTCAAAAATAACAATAACCCAAATTGCAAACTTGAAATAAAAATTCTCGAATTATTTCATGAAGCAAAAGCAGGTCTTTATGGAGCTGGTGGACACGTTACTCAAAACTGTAAAGCTTCAATTTCAATAATTAACAATAATAATGTAGTTTTCACAAAAGACTTTAGTAGCCTATATAGTTCTAAGGCTAAAGAATTTATTTCTCAGTCGAATTTATTAAAGGAACAATATTCCGAAACCCTTGATAAAAAAGCAAAGAATAAAAAATTAAGGGAAGAAATGAAAGAATATTCCGTAAAGGGACATTTTATCAATTTTATTATTGTATTTGACGACATAGTTCATCAATTGCTAAACGATAAAGATTTTCAAAATAGTCTTTCGATTTAGAACACATATTCCATTTTAAATGATTAAATATCAATAGAATGAAGAAAAAT
>JAFGID010000041.1 GCA_016929735.1 Ignavibacteriales bacterium
GAAATTCAATATGATGGTTGGAAATTATCGCCATATCTTCAAATTATTAATATTGGAAATAGACAGAACGTCTGGTTCATTAACTACAATGATAAATATGAAAACAAAATGATTATTCAAGAGGTAGATGAAACAGACATGTTTCCTATACTTCCAAGCATTGGTGTTTCTATTGAATTCTAAGAGGAAAAATTTATGAGTAAATTATTTATTAAATCACTTATAATTATAAATCTATTTTACTTTGGTTGTGGTGACCCAATTGTTGATATAAATAACGTTGAGTATAATCCTAAAATTGCTGTTGAAGCATATTTGTATCCTGGTAAGGATATTAGTGATGTGAAAATTATGCGAAATTTCCCAATTAATAAAAAAATAAACGAATCTGAAATTTATCTAAACCCTACTGATAACTTCGTTAATGCTAAAATAAATGGAAATGCTTTATTATTTGATAACGTAAGTAAGACATATTATTACAATACGATTGACTTAAAATATGGTGAGACATATAATATAGAAATCGAAGCGACATTTGATGGCCAAAAATTTCGAACCAATTCAAGCACCACAATACCTGATAGTGGATTTAAAATTCTCAATAATAACTTAGGAACGATAAAATACAACACAGAGAATATTATAATTAAATTTAATCCATCGCCAAGCTCGGATTTTTATTTGTTTTCAATAATTGCAGACTCAGCCAGCCCCGATAATTTTATTTATGATAATCCCTTTCTACCAAATTTAACAAGGGAAGATATAGAAAAAAACTTCAATTCGTTTCTATATCAATATAGATATCTTCAAAATATTTTACCTGACCCAACAAAAACTTATGAGTTAAAAATTGAAGTATATGATGCATGGTTTTATAGTCCATATCGAGTAATCGTATATGCATGCGATAAAAACTTCAAAGACTATTTTCTTTCAAATCAATTTCTTCAACAGTTTGATGGTAATTTCAACGAACCGAAAAAAATTATGCAGGGAGATGGCATTGGTATATTTGGTTCAGCTATTATTGATACTGTAAGATTTATACTAATACCATAATTTCTATCTATGTTTTCGTAATTTTTTTAATGCTTCTTTGGCTGCAACCTGCTCGGCGTCTTTAATCTTTTTGCCGATACCTGTAGCATAATCTACATTATTTATAATTACTGATACTTTGAATTGTTTATTGTGGTCAGGTCCCGATTCTTCGACTAAATGATATTTAGGTTCATATATTTTTAGCGAATGTGTTAATTCAAGTAATTGACCTTTGTAATTCGGATCGTCTTTGAACTTGTCTTTCTTTAGATTTGGTTTTATTATCCATTTGAAGATGAATGCTCTCGTCTTAACTAATCCTAAATCAAAATAAACCGCACCAATGAATGCTTCCATTGTATCAGATAAAATTGTTTTCAAACTAAAATGATTATCATTTTTATATCTTTTATCATATATAAGAAATTTTTCTAACTTCATTTTTTCAGCAACAGATGCTAACATATTTCTATTAACAAAAAATGTTCTCGACTTAGTTAAAAATCCTTCATCTTCATTGGAAAAATTATTGAATAGATATTCTGCGACAATAAAGTTTAAAATACTATCGCCCAAAAATTCTAATCTTTCATTTGATTTGCCTTCTTTGGGTAGGAATTCAAGGTAAGAGCGGTGGGTAAAAGCTTTACGATAATAATTGATATTGTTGATTTCTTCGCCGACTAATTTTTCAATTTTTTTTTTATAGCCGGCGAAGATTTCTATATAATTCTCATATTTTACAATATTGGTATTTGAGGGTTTGAAAATCTTATCAAAAAATTTTTTTAACAAGAATTAACCCATAAATTTCTTAAACAATAATGAAACGTTGTGTCCACCAAATCCAAATGAATTACTTAAGGCATAATTGATTTCTCTTTCTTTCGCTTTTAGAGGTGTATAATCAAGATCACATTCAGGATCGGGATTAGTTAGATTTATCGTGGGCGGAATAATACTATTCTTTATTGATAAAATAGTCGTCATAGATTCTACTGCACCAGCAGCACCCAATAAGTGTCCAACCATAGACTTGATAGAATTTATTGACAATTTGTATGCATGTTGCCCAAATAAATTCTTAATCGCTTTAGTTTCATTTAAATCATTCAATTCGGTAGAAGTACCATGAGCATTGATGTGATCTATTTGCTCAGGATTAAGCTCTCCATCACGCAGAGCTTCCTTCATTGCTCGATATGCACCTTCACCTTCTGGGGCAGGTGCTGTTATATGATGAGCGTCTGCCGTAAAACCTACTCCGATAATCTCGCCTAAAATTTCAGCCCCTCTTTTAACAGCGTGTTCATATTCTTCTAATACTAATGCACCAGCTCCTTCTGCCATCACAAAACCACTTCTATCTTTATCGAACGGACGACAAGCTTCTAAATATCTATCATTCCAAGTTGATATTGCACGAGCCGCATTGAAGCCGCCAACTGCCATTGGAGTAATTGAAGATTCTGAGCCACCACACACCATAACATCTGCTGAACCCCTTTGAATCATCATAAAAGATACACCCACTGCATGAGCAGAAGTTGCACAAGCAGAAGTTGTAGCAAAATTGGGACCCTTTAATCCATACATTATCGAAATATGTCCAGCAGCTATATCAGATATCATCATCGGAACGAAAAATGGGCTTATGCTTCTTGGTCCGTTTGCTAAATACGCATTATGCTGAGTTTCCCAAGTATGGATTCCACCTATACCGCTTCCATATAATACACCAATTTTATTTTTATCAACTGTTTCAAAATTAAATTTTGCAGCTTCGATTGCCTGAACTGCTGAAGCAATAGCAATGTGTGTATACGGATCCATTCTTTTTACTGCTTTCTTATCAATATATAATAATGGGTCAAAATTTT
Organism: Ignavibacteriales bacterium; assembly: GCA_016929735.1. Classification (GTDB taxonomy): domain Bacteria; phylum Bacteroidota; class Ignavibacteria; order Ignavibacteriales; family Melioribacteraceae; genus JAFGPR01. Next base: position 2,928 of record JAFGID010000041.1, read on the forward strand.
TCACTTCAAATGCAAACTTTGTATCAAATGCACTTGTATCAAATCTTGTTATTAAATTAACTCCGTTTTTTCCCTCAACTAATCCTTTCCAAGTTTCTTCAGCAGTATTACCAATTGCTGTTACTGCACCGACACCAGTTATAACTACTCGTCTTTTAGCCATTTTATATTACTCCAGTTAAATGGTTTCAAATTTTAGAATTAAAGTCACGGGAACACCGTGACTTTAATAGATTACAAATTATGCAGTTTTTTCTTCAATATATTTTACTGCATCACCAACGGTTTGGATTTTCTCTGCATCTTCATCAGGAATCTTGATTCCGAATTTTTCTTCAAAACCCATAACTAATTCTACGATATCCAATGAATCGGCACCAAGGTCATTTAAGAAATGTGCTTCAGGTGTTATTTGAGATTCTTCAACACCTAACTTATCCATTACGATTTCTTTTACTTGTTCGATAACAGCCATTTTAATCTCCTTTTTTTATTATAAGGTTAAAAATTTTTACATTACCATACCACCGTCAACTACAAATACTTGACCGGTAATATAATCTGAATCTTCACTTGATAGGAATTTTACTACTTTCGCTATGTCTTCCGGTTTTCCCATCCTTTTCAATGGAACTACAGAAAGTAACGCTTGTTTTTGTTCTTCTGTTAATTTGTCCGTCATATCTGTTTGAATAAATCCGGGTGCAATAGCGTTCACCGTAATATTTCTACTTGCTAATTCTTTAGCATTTGATTTCGTCATTCCAATTACACCCGCTTTAGAAGCAACGTAATTTGCTTGTCCCGGATTACCAATTATTCCAACAACAGATGCGATGTTGATAATTTTTCCATATCTTTGACTCATCATGGGTTTCAAGGCAGCTTTTGTATAAAAGAATACCCCTTTCAAATTAATATCAATCACTTTGGAAAAATCTTCATCACTCATCCGCAATAACAAACCATCTTTTGTAATTCCAGCATTGTTCACAAGAATATTTAAACCACCTAAGTTCTTTTCAGCAAACTCAACTGTTAGCTTAGCATCTTCAGCTAAAGCAGCATTGGCAGTAAATCCTAGTAATTTAATATTTGGATTATTAACTTCATTTAATATTTGCTTTGCTTCCTCATCGGGTGAACCTGAAGGAAATGCAATATCTGTAAATACTACATTGCAACCATTCTTAGCCAGTTCTTTGACGATTGCTCTACCTATTCCACGTGAGCCACCTGTTACTATCGCTTTTTTATCTGATAAAATCAATATTTCTCCCAATTTGCTTTTATATTAAAAACCAATATAAAAATATAATAATTAAATAGATTTATTTCCAAAAAAAATTACAATGTTGCAAGCTTTTCTAAATCAGCGAACTTATCAATTCCAATACTTTTAACACTCGAATTGATTCTTTTGGTTAATCCTTGTAATACATTTCCTGGACCGATTTCTATAAAAGTATCAGCACCATCATTGAGCATATTATTTATTGTTTGTTCCCATCTAACAGGTGCGGTAAGTTGCTCGAATAATAATTTTCTAATTTCTTCCGCCGCCACAGTCGATTTAGCAGTAACATTTGGATATACTGGTATTGTGATATTATTAATAATCGTTTCGTCAAGTTTCTTCCTAAAAGTGGTTTTTGCGCTTTCCATTAAAGGAGAATGAAATGCACCACTAACTACTAATTCTTTAACTAATTTTGCACCTTCTGCTTTACAAATTTCCATTGCCTTATGAACACCAACCACCGAACCAGATATAACAATTTGCCCAGGTGAATTAAAGTTGGCACATTGTACAATATTTACTTGAGAGACATTATTACATATTTCAACTAATTTTTCAGCTGGCAAACCAACGACTGCAGCCATTGTCCCCTTTTGTTCAATTCCTGCTTGTAACATAGCTTGACCTCTTACTCTAACCAATTTCAGAGCATCAATAAAATTCATTGCCCCAGCACATACAAGAGATGAATATTCACCTAAAGAATGGCCAGCAACCATATCTGGTTTAATATTTTCAATTAATGAGTTCAAAACAATACTATGTAAAAATATTGCTGGCTGCGTTACATCTGTTTGACGCAAATCATCCGCAGGCCCTTCAAACATTATCGTTGATATATTAAATCCAAGTGCTTCTTCTGCTTCTTTGAACAAAGCTTGAACTTTCTGACTATTATCATAAATATCTTTAGCCATACCGATATATTGAGACCCCTGACCGGGAAAAAGAAAAGCTATCTTACCCATTATAAACTCCAAATCAGATACACAGAACCCCAGGTGAAACCCGCACCAAATGAAGTTAGAATAAGTTTATCACCTTTTTTTAATTTTTTATCTTTATAATATTCAGAAATACAAAGTGGAATTGTTGCAGCAGTTGTATTGCCATATTTATGAATATTTATCATAACTTTTTCTTTAGCGAGTTTCATTCTTTCTGCTGTTGCATTTATGATTCTCATATTTGCTTGATGAGGAACAAGATATGCAATATCTTCTGATGTTAAATTATTTTTTTGCATTATCTCAACAGCAACATCAGCCATTCCACTTACAGCAACTTTAAATACTGCTTTACCATCTTGATACACGTAATGCATTTTATTCTGGACTGTTTCAATAGATGATGGTCTTAAACTTCCACCTGCCTTCATATTTAATGCTTCGTGTCCACTACCATCACTGTATAAAATAGTATCAATAATTCCAGTATTTTCTTCGGAGGTAGGTTCTAGTAAGACTGCTGCTGCTGCATCCCCAAAAAGAATACAAGTGTTTCTGTCTGTATAATCAGCTATAGCACTCATTTTATCTGCACCTACTAACAATAATTTTTTACTTTTTCCACTCTCAACCAAACTTCTGGCCACCTGTATTGAATAAATAAATCCACTACACGCAGCGCTAACATCAAAGCACCAAGCATTCTTTGCTCCAATTTTATATTGGAGAAGACAAGAAGTTGAAGGAAAAAACATATCCGGTGTTATTGTTCCAACAACAATCGTATCAATTTCTTCGGGATTTACATTAAAATTCGCAAACATATCTTTACAAGCTTCAACAGCCATATCACTTGTCGCACCGTGTTCAAATATTCTTCTTTCTTTTATACCAGTTCTTGTTGTAATCCATTCGTCAGTTGTATCAACTATTTTTTCAAAATATTTATTATCCAAAACTTTTTCCGGTACAAACATACCGACTGCTGTAATAGCGGCTCTAATTTTATTATTTTCCATAATTTTTAATTGCTTCCTTAAATTTGTTAACTAAATTTTTGCTATATATATCGCGAGCATTGAAAATCATATTTTTTATTGCCAACGGTGAACTCTTTCCGTGTCCAATTATACTAATGCCATCAACACCCAATAATGGTACACCACCTTGTCTTTGATAATCAAAAGGACTAAATAAGTTTTTAAAAATTCCTTTTGCTACCAAAGTTTTAATCTTATTAATGAATGATTCATTCATATAAGATTTTATTTTAGTTTTTAACCAGTCAGCAATACTTTCTGCAAATTTTAAGATCACATTCCCAACAAATCCATCACATATAACAATATCAACGTTGCCAGCAAGAATATCGCGACCCTCTACATTTCCCACAAAATTCAATCCGCTTTTTCTTAATAATTTATTTGCTGCAAGAGTCAGTTCGTTTCCTTTGCTGTCTTCCTCTCCAATACTTAATAAACCGATGGTAGGGTTTTCAACTCCATACATTCCTTTTACAAAGATAGAACCTAAAATTGCATATTCTAGTAAATGGTTGGGACGACAATCAACACTTGTTCCTGAATCTATCAGAGTACATACTCCCCCTCTCTTTGTTGGTATTGGTGTTCCAATAGTCGGCCTTCCAACTCCCTTTATTCTACCAAGTATTAACGTTGAAGCTGTTAGCATTGCACCTGTATTACCAGCACTTAAAAAGGCATCGACCGTATTATCTTTTACAAGATTCAAACCCACGACAATTGAAGATTTTTTTTTGGATTTAATTGCTTCGGTTGGTACATCATTCATTTCGATTACTTCATCAGCATCAATGATTGAATAATCTTGCTTGTCAAATTTTTGTTCACTTAAAAATTTAGTGATTTCATTCCTTTTTCCGACAAATGTTATTTCAATGGATTTATCCAACTTGAGTGCTTCTTTAGCACCAAGGATATTATTCTGGGGTGCAAAATCACCTCCCATTACATCAAGAGCAATTCTACACTTGTTATGTTGAATTGTAGCATCCATTAAATTTTAAGATTCTGGAACGAAAACAGATCTTTTATTATAATAGCCACAATTGGGGCAAGCTCTATGGCTAAGTTTTAATTC
>JAFGID010000309.1 GCA_016929735.1 Ignavibacteriales bacterium
CGCAAAGAGCATCGAGGAAAGGTTCATATTTATTAATATCAAATATTTTTGGGTCGATATTTTTAGAAACCGTTAAGACTAAGTCTTTATTTTGAAAGGTTTGTTTGTCAAGCATTTTTTTTCAAATTCCAATTTATTTTCTGACAATTACATCGTACTAAATTCTTTATTTTGCCTTCATAGCATACGAATATTATCGAATTACAATTATCACATCTAAACAAATTAAATAAGTCTTTAAATGCTAATACAACTGGCTCAAAATCAGATCTTGCAAAATTATCCCATTTATTGTAATGAACGTTTTCATTTATTGCCCATTGTTCTATTTGAGATTTTGATATAATTTCTGAAGAGTTTTTTTCAATTATTTTTAATTCTTCGACTTTATCTTTTTTATTCCAACTATTGGCAGATTCTAATGATTTATTTATGTATTTTTTATAAATAGAAATTAAAGAAGAAGCATAATCACCTAATTCATATCTTGCATCACTTTTATATTGTATTTCTGCACCTAAAGAATCACATAACGCCTCAAAATAATATTCTGATTCTCTTCTTAATTTATGAGCTGCACTTGGAATGTTATTGTTTGTTAAATCGGCATCAATTTTATCCCAAAGATCTTTGTCAAATTCAAAAGAAGGACCCGTATCAACTGACCAATTAGTAAAATGATACAAATATTTTTTTTCTACGATTCCTTCTGTTTTTAATTGTTTTGCCCAAATAGAATCATGAGTAGTTATAATAAATTGCCTATCTGGAAAATGTTTATTTAATAATTGGCAAAAGCTTCTTCTATGATTATTGTCAATTGACATTAACACATCATCTAAAACTGTCAATTTCATTTTATCTTTAGTTAAATGTTTATTTAAAGCTAAATATAAACAAATACCCATACTATCTTGATGCCCCTCACTATGTAATGCATGTGGGGGGAATAAACCTCTTTTATAAAAGTCTACTTCAAGTATTAATTCTGCACCAATATGTTTTAAAGATGAGTTAAAATCTCGTTCATCGTTTTGATGCACATCTACGTAATACTCATTAAATTTATTTTTTAATTCGTTATACGTATTTTCTAATACTGTATCGCGTGCAATTTCAAATTTCTGTAATATTATTTCTGTTCTATTTTTGAATTCACCACTTTTTTTACATTTCTCAACGGCTTGTTCGTATACTTCCCAAAAAGCTTCTAATTTTGTTAATGTGTCCCATGCTGATTGTTCTGTAGAAATTTCAAATGTTTTAGTCTTTAATGCATTTTCTACAGGTGCAATTAAGCTATCCAGAAAAATTTTGTTATTGAATACATTTTGTATTTTTCGAGGAGGAATAATTTTTTCATACGAATCTTCAGGTGTTAACATTATTTCAATCCATTCATCTAATTCAATTTTTATTTTTTTATATTCATTTAATTCTAATTGTAATTTAATTTGTTTGCTGAATTCTATAATATTATTTATTGAATTTCTAAAAATAGATAAATCTGTTTTAATATCACCTGATAAACTATTTATTTGTTCCAGTTTTGATTTAGCTATCTCAGATTTTTGTAACCTCCTATTTAAATATTTTATTAATTCTCCTTTCTCCCATTCTCTTTCGCAAAGTGGGCAAGCCCCACTTTCATCTATCAATGTAATCCCTAATTCGATTAATTTTTTCTGTAGTAAATCTTTTTTTAGGTTCTTGTCTTTATTTATCTCATCGATAATTTTATTTAATTTTTCTTCATTTTTAGTAATTTCATTCTTTTTAATATTTATGTAATTTTTTACATCTCTGATTTTATTCTCAATTTCTTCTTTAGTAAATGAAATTATTGTATCACTTTTAGGTAAAGGTGTGATTCCAGTTTTTATTGTTTCTTTACTGAGTTTATCGATGTTTTGTGCATTTAATAATTTTCTTTTTACATTAATAGCATTAATAATGTTTAATTCCGAAAATTCCGAAATTGATAAAAGATTTAAGATATTTTGTTTAGCATCAGCAATATTACTATCTGAATTTTTCTTTTCTTTATCAGCTGTCGAATTAATACTGACAACATTTTTACGTATATTTTCAATTTTATCAAGATTTAATAAGGATTGTATTTCTGTTGCTCTTTTACCTGACTCAGCGGTTATATATTTTAATATTTCTCTTCTTGATAAGACATGCTGCCCCATTTCAGCAATATCTAAATACGGTTTCAAATATTCTTCTGCATCTTTAGGTTTAATAGAAAGTTTATTATTATTCATTTTTCTTTCTATTTCTATTTCTGTATTATATTCATCAATCTTTACTTTTCCTTTTACACAAACCTCTTTTAATTTATCCCTGTAATCTACATGTGGACCGTGTTCTTTTAAAGATAGATTTTTCGTTCCCTCTCCTGCTAATCTTGAAATTTTTCCAGTTAATAGAAATTCAACTGAATCAACAACAGCGCTTTTACCTGATCCATTTGGTCCATAAACAACTATATTTTTCTCTTCAGGTTTTAAAATTATATCTTTTATTCCTCTTATGTTTTTAATTTCTAATTCAAGTATTTTCATCTTTGATATCCTCTCTTATTTTTAATTCCAATTCTTCTTTCTTATATTTATCTTTTTTCATAATTTCAAGAATATCATTAGATAACTTTTCACCTATGATTGATTCTTTAGCAATCTCAGTTCCAAATATATCAAATATTTGATCGATTATACTTTTGTCTTCCATAAAAATATTTATTTATTTTTAAATTCTTTTAAAGTTTTGATTTCTCTTTTTTCGTTGCCGAAGATGTCGAGATAGATAATCATCATTTGCTTGTCTATTTTTTCAGAATCGAAACGGATTTCATAATCGTTTGATTTAATTTCATCAGCATAAAAAACTTCGTCTAAATCAAATACTTTTCCATCAAAGTCATAATC
>JAFGID010000310.1 GCA_016929735.1 Ignavibacteriales bacterium
CCTGAAAATTCAGTTCAAGTATTTTCTCTGAAAGCAACCCTGATGATGCAAAATAAATTAATGTTAGAATCTGGTTCTATTAATAATATAACCGTGATTCCGGGCGGAAAATATTTTATGACTCATTCTCATAACTCTGATCATTTCAAAATATGGTCATTTAATGATTGGAGACTTTTTAGAAAAGTACCCAGAAGAAAAGGTCCTAGTTTATACGGTTATGATAGTGTTATTGTTGATGTAATTTTGGATACTAATTGCTCAGAATTAATTATTGTATATCAGTCAGGGACTATTGATGTATACGATTGGTATGGAATTCCTGATTGATTCATTGCTTGATGCAATTAACTGTATTGAGAAAATATTAAGAGTTAAAGTATAAAAATGAAAATAAGAAATCCATTGGAGGTAGAATATGTACCTGCTCTGGTGTCAAATAATAGTAGCCTAATATGAAGATATTTATTAATTACCGCAGGGAAGATGAAGCAAATCTTGCATTTACGATATCTAAATCACTTAAAAGTGAATTTGGAGGAGATAATGTATTTTTTGACAGGGAAGAAATTCCTTTTGGCTCAGAATTTCCAAAGGAAATTGACAGAGCTTTGCAAAATTGCTTAGTATTCCTTCCTATTATCGGGAGAAATTGGTTAAATCTTTTAAATAGAAGGCAATTGTTAAATGAGAAAGATTTCGTTTTAGATGAGATTTACCACGCTTTAAATAAAGGTATTGTTGTTATTCCAGTCTTAATTGATGATACTATTATGCCATCCAAAAATGAAATACCGGAAAATGTTCAGAATCTTTCAGAGAGACAAGCAATTAATATTTCTAGTGATCCAAAACGGTTGCCTTTGGATATTAAAATATTGGTTAACGAATTGAAAAAGGCATTTCCTAAACTACCGGCAGATTATAATAATTATTCTGACAGAAACAATGAACAAGTTGAATTGGATTACTTTCTTAACCGCGAAGTATATTTCAATAATAAAATTCTCAGATATGAGTCATTCTTTAATATTGCCTTAGTAAAATTTAAAAATCAAGGTCTTAATGTTGATGGGCCCAAATGCATTAAAAACTATGATAACTACATTATCAGGTACGAAGTTACTGGGAATAGTGCCGGGAAAATGTGGGATACGAATATTGATTTTGAAGTGAACAGCAGAACAGGATTCTTCAAGAGTAAATCAGAATTAGCTACAGTTCTAAATAATTTGCTAGACAAAGATTCAAGGGAAAATATTGGCAAATCTACCGATGGCCTTATTAAGTCTAATAAATTAGATAATCCTAGTATCGAATTAGATTTCTTCCTTAACAGAGAAATCCAAATTAAGGGTAAATTAATTCGATATAAACAGTTAATTGACATTTTCATTGAATCAAATAAGAGCAGAGGATTAAATGTGGAAGGGCCTAAATGTACCCCTAAATATGAAAATTATCAAATAAGATATACAGTAAAAGGAACAGATATTTATAATAAAGTATGGGATACTAATGTCGATTTTGAAGTTAATAGAAAAACAAATTTCTTTAAACCTGTATCAGAACTTGCTAAATCAATAGACCATCTGGTTGATGATCCAAAATTTATTGAAAACATAAAGGATAAAAATTCCAGTTTAGGTATTTCAAAACCTCATGAATTAAGGGGGCCTAAAAATACCCTTGAAGCAACAAATAAACAAAATCAAGATGGAATATATAATTCTTATATAGATGTTCCTGATCCAAAATCTGATAACGGATTCAGCTTTGATGTGGAATTGAAACTATTGGATAAATCTTTGCACAAATTAACAAGCATTGAATGTGGGTATATGTTAAAATCAAATATTGCATTTTTGAATAATCAGAAAAGTAAAACTATAAGAAACCTGCATTATTTTCCGCTAAATACATTCTATGGAATTTTATTTTTATCATTTGATAAAATGAATAGTATGTCTTTGTTTACAAACAATGTAATAAAGAAAACCGATTTAAGTGCTGAAATATCCGATAAATTACTTAAAAATGAATACTTTAATGTCAAACTTGTTGATGGTACCCAGATAATAACTGGCCCAATTTCCGGAAATCGTGACCTTAAAATTTTTGGTAAGGATGATTTTGGAGAAGCTGAAATACTGGTTAACCAGGTAAAAGAACTGGTTTTCACAAATTGGAGTAAAACTGTTAATCCATTTGTTTTGCCTGATGTTAAAATAACAGATAAGAAATTTGTTGTAAGAGCATATAAAATGTTGTCTGACGATTTGGCCAAGTTTGGTTACAAATATCTTGTTGATGCAATTGGCGAAGAATTTGTTTTAAATAAAATCATAGGATTTGGTTGGTTGAATAGCGATAATACTTTTAAAGTGAGCAAAATTAACATTGACAATTGTCAATACCATTTAGATTTCGAAAAATTAGAATACCTAAAAACTGATGGCGAAATTGCACAAGATGGAAGATGGTTCCCCAAAATGCATATTGAATTAAAATATAAAAATGGAGCAATCCGGAAATCAGATTTTGGCTGGGGAAATTCTGCAATATTAGGTATATCAGAATATGGGATTGCCTTGGTGGAACTTAAGAACATGCTTATTGTTGAGGCTATTGAATGATGAATAAATCGATCCTGAATACACTAATTGAATTTTTCATAAATTAAATTGTATGATTAATGTTTAAATAAATTACTTAAATTTAGATAGAATTATTTATTCTTTAAGAGTTTAAGATACAAATTATTGATCTACTTAAAGCTACCTATTTTTGTAATATGAAAAGAATCCATTTATTTATTGTCAACATATCAATATTAGTGTTGTTAATAGCTTGCAATAAAAACTCCCCGATTGATAAAGTGGAAGAAATTAATAGACCAAACATTATCGAAAATTTCACTCGGGATTTTATCGATTTTAATATACCATTTTTAGAAAGAAAATGGGGTTCTTATGGACACTCAGGGGTTGAGAATCTTCATATGAATGATAAAATGACACAATCATTCGGACGGTTTCAAGATTCTTTCCAAGAACTTAAGAATTTTCAGCTCATCCCTATAAATAGAATTATCTCAGATAGTATATATACAAAATTAGTATCTAATAATTTAACCGCAAGAGAAAATTTAATAAAAACTATTGTAACTGAGTTTTATAATAATGAGGATTCAATCAGACGACAACATTTTCATCATTCTGAAAATGATACCATAGCAATAATTTCCTATTTCTCATTTGGGGGAGAAAATATCATAGCTTTTCCAGATAATGGACCTAAATTATTCTATTTTGAAAAGATAAATGTTAATAGCCTTGCACATAGTCTTGGAGCAAATTATGTTGTTACAGTTCATTTCGATCCTTACATAGTTAGGTGGGATCCAAAAAATATAGATGCAAGCATTTATTTAAATTATTCTTATAGATTATTCGATGGAAATGGAAATATATTAATTTATAGAAAAATTAAATATAATTTTAATAAAACAATGCGTACAGAATTAAGTACTTGGGATCATGCCAAAATGGTGTTAAGCGCATTGGTTTTTTCTTTCCCAACAAAATCGCAATATAATAAACTTGTATTATTCGAGAATTCTATACTAGAAAACCTACTAAAAGAATCAGAACAAAGTATTTCACAGGACATATTGAATTATTTCAGAGAAATTTGAAAATTGTGTAATATGTAAGAAATTAGGATATTTCAATTATTAC
>JAFGID010000042.1 GCA_016929735.1 Ignavibacteriales bacterium
CAATAATTATATAAGCAGTAACATTGTAGTAAATTCGCAAAAACACTAAAGCGGATATCGCCCCCAAAAAAGTGATTGTAAGCAGGGGAAAAATTTTGTCAACAATTGTGGCAATCACAATTTCGAAGAAATTTCTGTCTGGAAATACAACTGCACGACCAGCATATTCGCCAAGTCTGGATGGAGTTGAAGTACCAGCTGTTAATCCATAAAATAATGACAAAAATATTTTCTTTCTATTGTATTCATCTAAAATTGAGTTGCAGACGATTTTCCATTTGTAGTATTGTAAAAATAAATTTGGGATAACGAGAATTGCAGCAATTATAATATAAATTAAATCTGCATTTCCAAGCGAAGTTTGAATATTTCCAAAATCAAGATAATTCGCAAGAAAAAGAAGCAACGCAATCGCGATACAAATTTTTACTGAAATGAGTATCGCTCGCTTATTCTTTTTGAAGAAAGTCTTGAAATTATTTTTTTTTGTTGCCATTTATAACCTTAATCCTGAACTACAATTATTACAAATTGAGATATTTTTCCTATTATTTAAAACCGACTTACGAAAATTAAAATATTTTTTGCTTTTCCATATCGAATAAATTGTTTCTTTATTAATATTTCCCATTTCGAAAATAGCATCTTTATCAAAACAGCAGGGAACAACCCTACCATCCCAAGTAATAAGAATATTTTTCCAAAGAGTAAAACACCTGTTGGTTAATTTACTTTTTATTTTAAATTCATTTTCTTTAACAACGTACCGCGAATATTTTGGATTTTTGGGCACAAATTTCTTTGCTCCTTCAAGACTATATACTTGAATTGATTTTACTTTTAACTTATCAACTAAATAGTTTTTTGAAAAATCATTTAATTGAGGTAATTGATGCTCATTATGTTTCATCACTAAAAATTGAAGTTCAATAAATGGCTCTTCCGATTTCTTCTGTTCTTTAATTTTTGAGATTAATTCCAATCCTTCAAGTGTTTTTGTAAAATTACCTCCCTGACGATATTTATTATAGGTATCTTCATCTAATCCGTCAAGAGAAAAAATCAATTTATTTGGTGGTGAATTAGATAATTTTGAAACCATTTCTTCAGCGAATAAAGTCCCGTTCGTGCTGATTGAAACGAACATTTTTTTACTTTTCGCATAGTCAATCATCTGAAATAAATCTTTGTTCAAGAAAGGTTCACCTTGGAAAAATAATTGTATGTAAAAAGTATGTTTATAAACTTGGTTAATAATACTTTTGAAAGTTTCAAAAGAAATATTGCCTGCATTTCTTGTTAAAGCTGAAATTCCTCGTGGACATTCGGGACATTTTAGATTGCATAAGTTTGTCGGTTCTACTGTCATTGTAATCGGTTTTCCCCATACGATTGGTCTCTTTAACAAAATGGACAAAAAATATGAGGTGAAAATTTTAATTACATTAATTCCTCTTAGGAATGTAAAATGTTTGATTGGATTAATTTGCATAATTAAAATTAAAAAAATAAATCTAAATTTTCGATATTCAAAATTAGGTTTTTTTTCTAAAATCCTTTATAAAAATAAATTATTGAGAATTTACGAACTGAAAGTAAATTAAATTTGTTATTTTTAAAATAACTGTTTATTAAATTTTGTTGATTTTGTTCAAATATATGGTGTGTTAAAATAATTTTTTAGGTGAATATGATACCTTTATATTCTTCGAGTCAAATTAAAGAAGCAGATGAATTTGCCATTACAAGATTGAATATTCCAAGTATAGTATTAATGGAAAATGCATCTTTAAGTATTTTTAATGCAATAAGAGAAAATATTAGAGATTTAAATTCTGATGAATTAATTGGGATTGTTTGTGGAAAGGGAAATAACGGAGGTGATGGTTTTGCTCTTGCACGACATTTTCTAAACAATGATTATCTCGTTGACGTAATTTATTTAGCTGATGAACAAGAATTGAAAGGCGATGCTCTGACAAATTTTTTGATATTAAAGAAATTATCAAAAATAAATAAAAATTTGAAATTAGTTAAATATAGAACGATAAATGATATTTCGAAACTGAGAGATTGCACTATTGTTATTGATGCATTGCTGGGGACTGGAACAAAAGGAAGATTAAAAGAACCCTACGTAAAAATAATCAAAGAACTTAATGATTTGGATGCTATTAAAGTCGCAGTTGATCTTCCATCAGGTTTGGATGTTGATACAGGTAAAGGAGAAATTATTTTCGATGCAGATTTAACGATAACACTTGCTGAATTAAAGTCAGGATTATTTCATTCTGATGGATATCAATTTTCCGGTAAGATAGTAAAAGGTTCTATTGGTAGCGGTCCAGAATATTTTGATATTTTGGAAACAAATAAATATTTGATTGAACCTGAAGACGCTTTTCTGGGATTACCAGTTAAAGAAAAGAATATACACAAGTATTCAAGTGGTAAAATCTTGATAATAGCTGGCTCCGGAAAACTACCGGGCGCTGGAATGCTTGCTACAAGAGCATCAATGAGAGCAGGTACAGGTGCATCAATTCTTGCATTCCCGAAATCAATAAAATCAATTGCACAATCAAATTTAAAAGAAGCAATAGTTTCTGCATACGAGGATGATGGGACTGAAATATTAAGAGAGAAAAATATTTCGGAATTATCAGAAAGAATTGATTGGTGTGATGCTATAGCAGTTGGTCCAGGATTAGGGCGTGAAGAGGAAACACAAAACGCTGTACTTAAACTTTTACAAAAATATCCTAAGAAAATTATGATTGTGGATGCAGATGCGATTTATGCTTTGAAGAATGATAAGTACAAAAAGATAAACTTAAAAAATAAAATTTTAACTCCACATAATAAAGAATTTGCAGATTTGCTAGGTATTACTATTCATGAACTCCAATCTGATGCACTCTATTGGGGAAGAACCTTTACTACTGAAACTGAAAGTATTCTTATATTAAAAGGTGCACCTACAATTATTTTTAATTCAGAAGGTGAAATCTTCATCAATACCTGCGGAAATCCGGGAATGGCCAAATTTGGAACAGGTGACGTTTTGACAGGTATTCTTGCAGGATTTTGTGCTCAAACAGAAAATATCGAGGATTCTGTGATTTCATCTGTCTATCTGCATAGTCTTTCAGCTGATTTATTATTAAATAAAAAATCTGAGTTTGGATTAAACGCAAATGATATTTTGGAAAATTTACCAAATGCAATTCAATTTTTGAGGTATACTATTGCTAAAACTTATTAAAGAAAAACGTATATTTTTTGTTTACACTCCTTTAGTCTTATATTGGATTGTTCTTTTTATCGCAACAAGTTTATCAACACAATCTTTACCTAAACCTTTTGTTTTTAGCGATAAAGTTGCACATTTGCTTGCATATTTAATTTTATCCTTTTTTGTAACCCTTACTTTATGGGCACAAGAAAAATTTCAATTGTTAAAAAGAAGATATTTTTTCTTTACCATTACAATAGTTTTTTTGTACGGAGTATTTGATGAGATACATCAGTCATTTATTCCGGGGCGAAGTTGTGAGTTCCTTGATTGGGTAGCAGATGCTACTGGAGCAATAATTGGAACACTAATTGCAACCCTTCTGATTGTAAAGATAAAGAAAATAGTAGAAAAAGGAACTTTATTGGAACAAAAAGAAAATACAAAATGTTAAAAAATCAGTTGACAAAATAAGTTAGAAACTTTATTTTTTCACATAAGATTTTAATTATTAGGAGGAAAAAATGGCACTTAAGAAAAATCCAAAGTATGACCTGAAAATGAAGTATAAAAGATTCTTCGAAATTGCTTTAATTTTATCTCTGGGTCTTTTAATTATTGCATTTAAATTTTTCCCAGATGTAAAAGAAACTGTTGCTGAGATGGAATCTGTTCAGGAATTGATTGACGTAGAAGACATTGATCAGACTAAGCAGGAAAATCAACCACCACCACCACCAAAACCGCCTATTCCAGTTGAAGCACCTAGCGATAATGTTCTTGATGATATTGCAATAGGAGATATGGAATTAGATGAAAACGAAATTGTTGCTCCACCACCACCTCCTGTTCAAGAAGAAAAGAAAGAAGAAGAAACTGAACCTGTATTTTTTGTTGCTGTCGAAGAACAACCGACTCCAATAGGTGGTATTGAAGAAATTCAAAAGAATATCATTTACCCGGAAATTGCTAAGAAAGCTGGTGTACAAGGAAAAGTTTATATCAAAGCTTATGTCGATGAAAATGGAATTGTCGTTAAAACGGAGGTTTTAAAAGGTATTGGTGCTGGTTGCGACGAAGCTGCTGCCGATGCTGTAATGAAAACAAGATTTAATCCCGGAAAGCAGAGAGGGAAACCAGTAAAATGTCAGGTTACTGTTCCAGTACACTTTGTACTTCAAAACTAATGTCATCTAATCTTATTTTTCAAAGCTGTCTGAAAAAGACAGCTTTTTTATTTTAAAAATATAACATTGGGAGTAAAAATATTTTTTGTGCTCTTAAGTTTTTTTATTTATTTTAGCAACCATAGTGAAATTAAATATTTGTTTTTGAGGAGAAATGAAAAATAATTTTTTGTTCATTGTAGTTCTTTCGCTACTACTGAATCAAGTGATTAAATCTCAACCAATTAATTTTAATATTGAGGTTGGGGAAGAATTAACCTATGTTGTTAAATATACTTTGTTAGAATTAGGTGAGCTGAGGTTTAAAATTTTAGAAAAGAAAGAAAAAGAAGGGCAGACATATTACAGAATGATGGTATATATAGACTCATATTCCGGTATTCCTTTTGTTGATTTACATGAGATATTCGAAACTCATTACAACATAAATCATCATTCCGACTATTTTAGAGGAACACATAAGAGTGATGATTATTATGGTTTTACAGAATACCAATTTGATTATAAAAATAAAAAAATACGTGTCAAGCGAGGTGATCTAAAACCTTATAAAATCTATAAAGATACTAGCGAAACCCTAACACAGAAAATGCATGACGGATTATCGATTTTTTATTTTGCAAGATGGAATTTTGGAGCAAACAAACTTGTTAAATTATCTTGTTTTGTTGCTGAACAAAAAGCAAACGCAGATATTAATTTTTATACTAAAACTGAAAAAGCTGTAAGTTCTTATATAAATTATGAAGTTGATTGCAGAAAATTAGACGGTTACACAGATGTTCAAGGTATATTTGGGCTGACCGGTGGTTTTGAAGGCTGGTTCTCTAACGATGAGCATTCCGTTCCAATTTATGCAAAACTTCATGTTATTTTAGGAAGTGTAACTTGTCATTTGAAAAGTTGGAGGAAAAGTAATTGGAACCCACCAAAAGCAAAATAATGAGTTGTAATTTATTTCCTTATAAAAATTTGTTCCCAAAGGTTGAGGAAAGTGCATTTATTGCACCCGGAGCGAAACTAATTGGAGATGTTCAAGTTGGTAAAAATTCGAGTATATGGTATAATGCTGTTTTACGTGGTGATATTAACTATATTAAAATCGGAGAAACGTCAAATATTCAGGATGGAACTATAATTCATGTTACTCATGAATTGCCGGTTATCATTGGTGACAAGGTTACCATTGGACATCAAGCAGTAATACATGGTTGTGTTATTAATGATTTAACTTTAATTGGGATGGGTGCAATAGTACTTGATTATGCTGTGGTAGAACAAAAATCTTTGGTCGCTGCAGGAGCTTTAGTTAAGCAAAAATTTACTGTACCATCGGGGACTATGGTTGCAGGTGTTCCCGCAAAGGTTATTCGCGAATTAACAGAAGAAGAAATTAAAGCTCTTGAAGAATCTGCTATCAGTTACAAAATAGAAGCTCAGGATAGCAAGAAATCTATTATTGATTTTTTTGACAGTAAATTTTGATTCTTGATTTTTAATTTAAAAAATCTTATAATGTTTTCAAGAAAGTAATGTTTTTGAATTATGCCCAAGTATCTAAGAATTTCGACTACGGATGAATTTAATATAGATAAAAAAATTATTCATTCTATTATCTCATTTTTAGTTAAAGAATTAAAACTTAAATTTAGTGAACTTGAAATAAATTTTGTTGATAATAAAACAATTCTTGAATTAAATATAAAATATTTGAAACACAATTACGAAACAGATGTGATTACTCTGAGCTATCCCGATGAGAGTTTGAAACTGAATGGATATGTATTTATCTCATATGAAAAGGCAAAGGAAAATTCAAAAAGGTATAAACAAAGTTTTAAAAATGAAATTTTGAGACTTATTATTCACGGAATTTTACATTTAGTAGGTTACGATGACAAAACAAAAAAGCAAAAACAGTTTATGAGTAACGAGGAAGACAGGATTTTAAAAAAAATAAGGATTTACAAAAATCTTCTGAAATAAATATGAGAGAAAAAATAATTACAGTTATAACACGTATATTCGAAGGGATGAAAGAAAATATTCCGATTGAGGAGGTCTCGAAAAATTTACTTAATAATAAAGAATTTGATGACCATCTAATAAGTGCTGCTTTTAGTTTATTATATGACAAAATTGTTGTTCAAAATTTAATGAGTATAAAAGATAAAACTGGAAGCACTCGTATATTTTCGGAATCTGAAATTGATATGCTCGGTAGAAAAAATTATGATTATCTCTTACACCTGCAAAATATCGGGTTGTTAAATAGTGTGGATATAGAAAATATTTTATATGGTGTTAGTATGGTAAACAAAGATACTCTTACACATGAAGAATTAAATTATATCATATTATACAATTTAATCGGAAGTCATTACAATTTAATTTATGGCAGCCGCTATTTTCTCGATACAACTGATAAAATAAATTGAGGTATTTTTTTATGGCAAAAAATGTTATTTTTGTTGAATCACCTGCTAAAGCAAAAACAATCAACAAGTATTTAGGAAAGGACTATATTGTCGAACCAACAATCGGTCACTTAACAAATTTACCAAAGACACAACTAGGTATAGATATTGAAAATGGTTTTACTCCCAAATTTAATGTGATTCGTGGCAAGGCCGACACGATAAAAAGGATTAAACAATTAGCAAAAAAATCGGAAAAGATATATATTGCAACTGACCCTGATCGTGAAGGCGAAGCAATTGCACAGGATATTGCAGATGCGATAAATAGCAAGAAAGATAGCAAAATTTATCGTGTTTTATTTACTGAGATAACAAAAAAAGCGGTTAATGAAGCGATAAAAAATCCTCTTGTAATTGACGAGCATATGGTCAGTTCACAACGTGCCAGAAGAGTAATGGATAGAATAATCGGATACAAAATTAGTCCGTTTTTGTGGAATACTGTCTTTGAACCGAATTCAAGTGTCTTATCTGCAGGAAGAGTTCAATCTGTTGCATTACGGATGATTTGTGATAGAGAAGATGAAATTGATAGATTTATTATTACTGAATATTGGTCAATTATTGGCGATTTCGGAACTGAATCGAATGATGAATTGACAGCTAAACTTGTAGAGATTAGCGGCAAGATAATTAAGATACAACCGAAACCTATAATGAATGAGGAAGATTGGAATCTATTTAATCAAAATTATTATGCAATTCCAAACGAAGAAATAGCGAATGATATAGTTAATAGAATAAAAAGCAAAAACAATTTTATAATAAAAGACATTTCTAGAAAAGAGATGTCCAAGAATCCGGCTCCTCCTTTTATTACAAGTTCTTTACAAGCAGAAGCCTCACGAAAATTGAGATTTAATTCAAAAAAGACAATGCAAGTTGCACAGGGGCTATACGAAGGTGTTGACTTAGGGAAAGAAGGAATTACTGGTTTGATTACATATATGAGAACCGATTCAACGCGTGTAAGTTCGGACATCGTAGAAGAATCAAGAGCTTTTATCAATTCAACTTTTGGAAATGAATATGTTCCTAAGTTACCAAGAGTTTTTGCACAAAAAGGAAAGAAGAACGTACAGGATGCACACGAAGCAATCCGACCGACCTCAATGAAATATACACCGGAATTTGTTTCGCAATTTTTGAACGAAGACCAAAAAAAACTATATGATTTAATTTGGAAAAGATTTATTGCTTCGCAAATGGAAGCTGCAAAACTTGAGATTACCACCATAACAATTGAAGCTGATGAGTTTAAATTTAGAACTAATGGAACTGTTGTTGTATTTAATGGATTTATGTCAATATATGAAGAGGAAACTGAGCAATTAAAAGATGAAGAAGAGGAATCAAATATTCCTAAAGGTTTGAATAAGGAGCAAATGTTGAAGTTGATTGATATATTTAAAAATCAACATTTTACAAAACCGCCGGCTCGTTTTTCTGAAAGTACTTTAATTAAAGAATTAGAGAGCAATGGAATTGGAAGGCCAAGCACTTATGCGTTGATTGTATCAACACTTATGGAAAGAAATTATGTCGAGCAAAATGACCGTAGATTTGTCCCTACATCACTTGGTAAAAAAGTTAATAATATCCTTGTCAAGAGTTTTCCTGATATATTAAGTATTAATTTTACTGCACAGATGGAAGAAGAGTTGGATTTAATAGCCAACGGTGAAACAGAATATTTGGATGTACTAAATGATTTTTACATTCCTTTTTCAAAAGCTTTGGAGCATGTGAATGCGACGACCGAAAAAATAAAGTGCGATAAGTGTGGTGCTGATATGGAACTGAAGTTAGGGCGATTTGGTAGATTTCTTGCTTGTACTGCATATCCCGAATGTAAAAATATCATTTCACCAAAGGACCTTATCGAGAAAGAAGAGCCAGAATATACAGGTGAGACTTGTCCTGAATGCGGAGGAAGGCTTGTCTACAGAAAAGGTAAATTTGGTAAATTTATTGGTTGTGAAAAATATCCTGAATGTAATTACATTGAAAAAATTAAAAATGATACTGGGATAACTTGTCCAAAATGTGGAGAAGGTATGGTAGTTGGAAGACGCTCTAAACGGGGTAAGTTTTTCTATGGATGTTCACGTTACCCCGATTGTGATTATGTAAGTTGGACGAAGCCGGATGTGAATTCAAATAAAGAATAAAAGAATTCTAATTAAATATTATGAATAGTAAATCAGAAATCAAATATCTTATTCAACAATTTCTTTTAGAGTTTACCAATCTCAAACATGCTTCAAGAAATACGATTATTGCTTACGGAAAAGACTTGGAGGAATTCGCTGAATTTTGCGAAAGCAAGGAAAAAATAAATATAATAGAAATCACAGATAAAATTATTCGTAATTTTTTATTTTATTTGAATGAGAAAAATCTAAGTAAAAAATCTATATCAAGAAAATTGTCCGCTTTACGTTCATTTTATAATTTTTTAATCCGTAATCA
>JAFGID010000311.1 GCA_016929735.1 Ignavibacteriales bacterium
AAATAAAAATTTCAGTGAATAGAAAAATATTTTTATATTTGCAGAGAGAATGTAAATTTTTTGCCAGACAGCGATTGGCAGGTTGATACCCAACTCCGTCAGGTCCGGAAGGAAGCAGCGGTCAGTATTTAATCTGGGTAGTCGTTTTGTCTGGCTTTTTATTTTAATTTTTATTTAACTAATTTTGCATAAGAAACAATAAATTTTATTTAATAAATGAGCATAAATTTCTCTGATATACCTAAACATCAAAGTCTTTTTTTAGACTACTTATATGAATTTGAGAATGTAAAGAAATACTTTAATAAAGATTTTCGTAATAAGGAAAAATATTTTGATATTTTTAATCATCTTTCTGAAAGAGAAAGACCTCATCGCGAAGCCATTGCTGATATTATTCAAGAACAATATTCAAATTATACCCCATCTAATTTAACCAAAGAAAATATTAAAGCACTTAAATCGCATAAGACAATTGCTGTTGTTACAGGACAACAAATCGGATTATTCGGCGGACCGCTTTATACATTTTACAAAATTATGACCGCTATTAAATTATGCAATTTACTTAAGCAACGAACAGATAAGTTTAAATTCATTCCGATTTTCTGGCTCGAAAGTGATGACCACGATTTTGAAGAGATTAGAAGTTTTAACATTATCTCTAAAGACAACGATATTATAAATATTAAATATGGCGATGACCAACCAAAAGATACTAACAGAGGGAGCGTTGGCAATTTAACGTTTATTCATAAAATTCTTGATGTTCTGAACGAACTTAATAATCATATAGTTGATACTGAATTTAAAACCGAAATTCTTAATTTTCTTAACTCAACATATTTATCAGGCAGGACTTTTGCAGATGCATTTAAAGATTTATTATTTAAAATTTTTGATGAATACGGATTGATTATTTTTAATCCAAGCAGTGCAAAAGTTAAAGAAATACTAAAACCGATTTTTACTCAGGAAATTGAAAATTTCAGAAAATATACAGATTCGATAGTTAATACTACAGCAGAATTAGATGAATTTTACCATGCACAAGTTAAAATTAATCCTGTTAATCTATTCTATTCAGATGAAGAAGGTAGATTTTTAATCGAACCAGTTGATGATGAATTTCGATTAAAAAATAGAAGGAAAAGATTTTTAAAAAATGAAATAATCGATTTAATTGAAACGAATTCGGAAAGATTCAGCCCAAATGTATTGCTCAGACCAATTTGTCAGGATTTTCTGCTTCCAACGGGTTTTTATGTTGCAGGTCCATCTGAAATAAGTTACTTTGCACAACTTATACCTTTATATAAATTCTATAATATAATTCAACCTATATTATATCCAAGAGTCTCAATTACTATAATTGAATCGAAAGTAAATAATTTTCTAACGAAATATGGACTTGCTTTATTTAATTTATTTTTAGAAGATAAGACATTGAAGAATCAGTTTACTAATGCAATCGGTGAAATTGATTATGATAATCTGTTTGCTATTTCTAAAGAAAATATTTCTAATATCATAAATGAATTAAAATCAAATATTCAAAAATTAGATAGGACACTGAGCGGTGCCACTGATAATACTTTAGAAAAAATTGAGCAAGCAATAGATTATCTGAAATTGAAAGTTGATAAAGCACAAGAGAGTAAATTTGATACTGCTCTGCGGCAGTTGAGAAGAGCAAAAAATATTCTTTATCCGAATAACAATCTTCAGGAAAGGGAAATCAATTTCATCTACTTTGTCAACAAATATGGTTTTGCAATATTAAAATATATTTTTGATGAAATAGACATAGAGTTATTTGAACATCAAATAATTGAACTCAGCTGATTTAAAAATTCTGGATTTGATACATCTATACACTCAAAAACATCCACATTATTTTGACCATCCAGTAATAATGACAATACGCTAAATGCCATTGCAATACGATGGTCACCGTAACTTTCGAATTCATTATTAAAATTTTTTATCTCGCCTTCAATCGAAAAACCGTCTTCAAATTCTTCGACAAGAACGCCAAGTTTTTTCATATTGTTGCATACTGCTGAAATTCTATCTGTTTCTTTTACTCGCAATTCTTTTGCTTTTCTTATCTCAAATTTTCCATCAGCGAATAACCCGGCAACCGAAAGAATCGGAATTTCATCTATTATATTTGGTATCATCTCCCTTTCGATTTTAATATTGTGTAACTTACTGTTTTTTACAATTAAATCTCCAACTTCTTCCCCTGATGATATTTTTTCATTTGTAATTTGAATATCAGCACCCATTTGTTGTAAAATTTTTATAATTCCCGCTCTAGTTTTATTCAACAAAACATTTTCTAACTTCAATTCTGAATTTTTTACTAACAATGCAAGGACAATAAAAAACGCAGCGGTTGATATATCTGATGGGATATAATATACTTTTGGCTCAGGATAATTATTTCTTGATACAAATATTTTTCTTCCGACTTCAGTTTCTTTTGTAGAAAGATTCAACATTTTTTCGGTATGATTGCGAGTAGCAACCGGTTCAATCACCGTTGTAGTTTCATCTAAATGCAAACCAGCAAGTAAAATTGCACTTTTAATTTGCGCACTTGGAATTTTTAATTCATATTCAATTGCTTCGAGTTGTTCTACCGGATAAATTGTTATTGGCAGAGTTCCTTTTTCAGTTGTAGTAAATTTTGCTCCCATCATCATTAAGGGTTCGGTAATTCTCAACATCGGTCTTTTCAATAAAGATTCGTCACCAATAATTGTCGATTGAAAATTCTGTGCGGCAAGAATGCCTGTAATTAATCTTGTAGTTGTTCCTGAATTACCAGCATCAAGTTCAACTTTTGGGGCTGAAAAACCTTTGAAACCCTTACCGATAATTTCAATTATTTTTCCTTCTTTCTTTACCTCACAGCCAAGACTTTTGAAGCATTTCATTGTTGACTGAACATCCGCAGAAAGAAGACAATTATGAATTACTGATTTACCATTTGCAAGACAAGAAAACATTACTGCCCGATGAGAGATTGATTTATCGCCGGGTAAGAATAAAGTTCCTTTTACTTTTTCGATTTTATTAAACTTTTTAATCATTTGTCGCACCATTGAATAATTTGGTCTTCAAGTACTTTATCAGACAATTCGCTTTTATCATACATACCTTTCAATTTTCTTTGTCGTTGAACTTCATATAAAATTACTGCAGCTGCCACTGATACATTTAGACTTTCGACCATTCCATACATCGGGATATAAATACATTTATCAGATAATTTTGCCGCTTCTTCCGATACTCCTCTACCTTCGTTTCCCATAACAATCGCAATTTTTTCCGTTAAATCCAAATTATAAAAATTAACAGCATTTTTAGATACTAATGTAGAATAAATTTTAAACCCTTCTTTTCTAAGTGATTTGAAACAAGTTTCAACTTTTTTAAATTTATCTTTCTCTACCCATTTCAACGCAGATGACGAAGAGGTTTTGCTGATTTTTGGAAATACTTCATCGTTGTATATCAAACATACTTTAGGAACTCCCATTGCATCACAAGTCCTAAAAATCGCACTCACATTATGAGGGTCGTGAATATTCTCAATTACAATTCTTAAGGAATGTTGTCTTTGAGTAACAACTTGTTTAATTTTATTATATCTTCTGTCCGTACTGAATATCTTCATAAATTTATTTTTTTTGTATGCAAAGATAATATTATCTGTATGCACCTTCTAAATAAATTTTAAGATTTAAATAAATTTGTTCCGATATCCGGAACATATTTTCTTCTGCAAAGTCGGAAGTTTCATACCCTTTATCAACAGACTGAACGCTCCAGTAATACTCGCCTGGTTGAAGATAATAGAATGTCTTCATCGTATCATTAATATTTGTTAAAAATCTATTATTATCCTTTCGTAAATAAACAGTATATGACAATCCGTTGATTTCCGTTTCAAAGTCGTATCCTCCCGACCAAGACAAAGTTGTCTTTCCTTTAGCTGTTTTATTGAATAATTTCTCTGGCGGAACAGGTTTTGTATTAATATTGGATGTGTTATTTGAATAAATGGGCCCACTTGATTCTTTTGTTTGTGGATATTTAAAACCACCTAAAAATATATCCAAATCTCTGTCATTATCCAAATCAATAAATTCACTGAATCCATCAATAAATGAAGTGAAACTTGTTACTGTTTGAGTAAAAGAACTATTTTCATTTACATACAATTTACTACTCCATACTCCGCTAAAACCAGATAATAGTAAATCTGCATCACCATCATTATCGTAATCTCCAAAAGATATAGAACATTTAAAAACAGACAAGATTTCATGTTCATTATCAACTTCAAATGAATAATCTAAATTTTTATAGATTTGAGTAATTATCTGATTGTTTTCATCTAAACCAGAAATTATAAAATCCAAAAAACCATCATTATTATAATCACACCAACTAACTGAGCCATTATATAGTTTTGGAATTGGTATTTCCGAATTATTAAAAACACCTAATCCGTCATTGATATAAATCGCAGCGTATGGTGCATCTTCGTCATTCAAACCCATTATTATTAAATCCAAATCACCATCATTATCAAAATCACCCCAATCAGCTGCTCCACTATATAAATCTACCATATCAATTTCTTGTCTCTCACCAAATTGGCTGTTGCCTATATTTTCATATATTCTCGATATTACCTTACTCTCACTATCTTTACCAAAAATAAATATATCTAAATCACCATCGTTATCAAAATCTATCCACGTACAATGAGAAAGATAAACACCTCTTAATTCAATATCATCTCTGAGTATAAATGAATTATTACTATTTTCATAAACTACACTTACATAACCTAATTCATCATTATAGCCTGTTAGTAGTAGATCATTATCACCATCATTATCATAATCTCCAAAATCTAAATCTCCAGAAGATATTCCTATAAATTCATCGTTTGATATTTCATCGTAATTCTGACCATTATTTTTTGAGTAAATTAATCCAGTTTCGATAAAGTCGAAATTATTATTATTTATATAAAGTTTTGATGTTGCAATACCGTAAGTATTGCCAATAATAATCAAATCCAAATCACCATCTGAATCTATATCTGCAAATTCGCACGAACCGGAATT
>JAFGID010000312.1 GCA_016929735.1 Ignavibacteriales bacterium
AGCAGTACCCCACCAAATACTATAACTTGAATCTCTAACAGTTTTTGCACTCTGTATTCTTTGTGCCTCGGCATACCAGTCAATACTTGTACCCATACCAAAACCACCGATGAGTGCAATAACCAGCATTGTAATAAACCAAGCAAAAGGGAAATCGCCACCAAACCAACTTGTAAAGGCAAATGGGTCAATACGCCAAGACTGACCGTCATGATTATACTCAGAAATTAATTTCCAAGTACTTCCGTTATCAGTTGAATATTCAAGATTAACTCTTGAATCATCTAATAAAGGAACCCAGACGATTAAATATTCGTGACCGGGAATTAAAATATCATTATCACTAGGAAAGAGTATTATTGTTGAATCTTCCTTTCTTTGCTGATTTTTATCATTCGCTAAAATATTGATTTTATTTTTTGATTCTTCATAGATAGCAATCGTATCAATTTCTGAACTAATTACAAATGAATTATTCTTAGATATTATTTTATTCGTTTCAGAATTTAATATTCTTAATTTAGTTGTTGTTTGTGAGTTAATCGATTCTGGTACTTGCCAATAAGATGTGCTGTTAAGGGAATCTAATTTTTCAATAATACCCGAAGGTCCACCTGCGGCGATAATTCCCCAAATTGATACGATAATAATTACAGCAAATGCAATAACACCCTGTTGAAAATCAGCCATAATTACGCCCCAATAACCAGCGGAAAGCACATACAGGGCACAGATTGTCGAAAATACAGTTAATCCAATCCATTCATCCCATCCAAATAAATAACCACAAACTTTACCCATCGCAATACCAACCCATCCAAGAATGAACATATTCATAAACACCTGCCAGCCGGAAATCCATCCCCTCAACATCTCTGCACCAAGTCCACCAAATCTTAAGGTATTCCACTCTGCCTGAGTGTAGGCAAGTGAACGCCTGAAAATTCTTGTTGAAACAAATGCACTAATTGCGCACCAGGCAGAAAAGAATGTGTACCAGATACCCATAAAACCGTATTTGTAAATTACACCTGTTACCCATATTGGTGTATCAGTTGCGGTATGTGTTGCGTAGACAGATGATGCGGGCAACCACCAAGGCAAGCCGCGCCCAGCAAGGAAAAAATCTGATTCGGAGCGTTTGCCTAATCTGTAAAATAGAACACCAGCTCCAACCATAATTAAAACAAATAGTGCAACCCAAAGCCAGTCTAAAAATTGAAATGTTACCATAATTTGTTCCTTTATTTTTTTAATCAAAAGTCAGATGTCAAGAGTAAGAAGCAAGACACGAGACGTTAGATTTTAATATATTTTTCAGTGAAATCAGTCTGTTACTCTTTATCATTTTCGATCCATTTATTCCATATTTCAGGTTGATATCCCAGAATTACTTCTTTTCCATTTCTAATAATCGGTGTTTTAAAAAGCAAGGCATCGTTCAACAATTCTTCTTCAATGTCAAACTTCATATATTTCAAATTTCTTTTTCGGTATTGCTTTCCTTCAGTATCAATTAATTCTTCGACAGAAAAATATCGTTTAATATTTTCCAACTCGCCGGGACTTATACCTTTAATTTTCAAATCGCGAAAATGATAATTGATGTTTCGCTCCTTGAAAAATCTTTCTGCTTTTCTTGTATCCTGACAATCTTTTCGACCGAATATTTGTATGTTCATAAAAATTCGTGTTAATTCGTGGAATTCATATTTAATAAATTTATCTCATCGAAGATTTTTTTTGTGGCTCCGATATGTGTATTTACATAATTAAAGCATATATTTCCTGATTCTTTTCTGAATTCCTCGTCCCAGAATAGTTGTCGCAGTGTTCTATATGCTTCTTTCCTATTTCGAATTACAATACCACCACCGATTTCTTCAAGTTCTTGTGCTTCTTGGCTATTCTGTATTTTCGGTCCGAATAAAACAGGTATTCCATATACTGCAGGCTCTAAAACATTATGAATACCTTGCTTAAAACTTCCACCAACAAAGGCAACATTTGCATAATAATATAATGTCAATAAAATTCCAATTGAGTCAATGATTATAATTCTTTCATATTTGTAATTGTTAATAAATGAGAAACGAATTGTCTTAAGTTTATCTGCAAATTCATTTTCAATTTTTTCTAAGTGAAGTAATGTTGGTTCGTGTGGAGCAACAATCATAATAATATTTTCGTCATACTTTGCTAACTTTTCAAATGCGGGAAAGATTACATTTTCATCTGCTTCCCAAGAGGAGCCAAATACAAATACTTTTTTGTCCACGAAAAAATCAAGAGAAAATAATTTCTTTTCTTTTGCGTCGAGGCTTTTCTGATATACCCTATCAAAGCGTGTGTCGCCGACCACTTTTAATTTTTCTCTTTCAATATCAAAATCGAGAAAATTATCCAAATCATCTTTTGATACTGTGAGAATTTTTGTGATTGACTTATAAATTGATTTATGCAAACTTTTAATTAAAAACCATTTTCGCTTTGAATTTTTTCTCATTGTTGCATCAACAATAAAGCTCGGAATATTTTGTTTTTTCAATTGCCAGATAAAATTTGGCCAGATGTCATATCGCATAAATACCGCAAGATGAGGATGAACAAGTGTTAAAAACTTTTTTGCGTTACCCGGTGAATCAAAAGGCATATAAGTAATTACATCGGGGAATGGATATTTTAATGAATTTTCGTATCCTGATGGAGAGTAGAAACTAACAATGATATTAAATTTGTTTTGTTTTTTAATTTGTTCTATAATCGGTTTTGCTTGCTCAAATTCTCCCATTGATGAAGAATGAAACCAAATTGTTTTTTTACCCTTATCTAATTTTTCTAATTTTGCTTTAAGTTCTCGCTGCCAATTTTTTCTTCCTTGTAACCCACGCTTGATTTTATAATTCACAAGTGATGCAATTACGAAAAATACAAACAGAAGCGGAATTAAAATTGCATTGTAAAGAAAAAACCATATTTTACTCATAAATATTTTCCCTTTGCTGCTTTGTTTCTTCGTGGCAGACTAGAAATGCCAACAAGACACCAAGGCACAAATTTTACTTTTTATTAAATTGAATGAACTCTATTAACTCATTAAAAATATTATTAGGTGTAAGTTCAGTCATACACTTAAAATGTTTTTTAGGGCATTTATTCAAACCAATATGAGAACATGGTCTACAAGTTAATAAATTATTTTCAAAAATTATATGTTCGCAATTGTATGGGAAAAATCCAAACTCACGAATAGTTGAGCCATAAAAAACGGCCACTGGAGTTTTGGTTGCAACTGCTGTATGCATAAGTCCTGAATCATTGCATAAGACAATTTCACATTTTTTCATATCCTCTGCCGTTTGCAAAAGATTATTATTATTTGATAAATTTATTGCATTGGGGAGTTCTCTTGAGATATCATAACAAATTATTTTATCATCTTTTCCACCGAACAGAACAATTTTGTAATTTTCACTGATTAGCATCTTTGCCAATTCGATAAAATATTCCTTTGGATATCTCTTAGAAAAATGTTTACTACCCGGGCAAATGCCAATATATTTTTCATTATCACTTAATACTGATTTAATGGAATGCGGGATAAAAATATCCAATCCGTAATTATCTAATAATATTCCCGGTAGACTTTCTGCATATCTTTCGGGTATTGAATCTATAGACTTTAATAAATTTATTTTTAGTCTTACAAATAAAAACTTCTTAAAATTATGTTTTTTAAATCTTACTCTCGGACATTTTAATTTTCGAACCAGCCTTCTGCTTTTACGACTATTCTGCAAATCAATAATTAAATCATAATTATTTTTTTTTAAAATAGATATCAATTCTTCAGCATTATCGTTTTTATATTCATACAATTTATTGAGTATAGGGTTGTACTTATAAACATCAGAAAAATTATTTCGGACAAGAAAATCAATTTTGATCTTAGGATATTTAGTTTTGATTTCACGAATCACTGGAGTAGTTAATAGGACATCTCCCAGCGAACTTAAACGAATAATTAGAATTTTATTTGAGTTTTTTAGTTTCAACATAACTCAGTAATGAAAATATAATATTTCTAACTTTGCGTCTTGGCTCCGTTGCAGTGAAAAATACAAAGTGCTTACTTATTCAATTTCGAAATAATCGCATTAGCAAAGTCAGGTGCTGCGTTGGCATCCCTACCCGTAATGATATTTTCAGAAATTACTACTGGCTGATCAAGATAAATTGCACCTTCCTTTTCCAACTCAACTCTATCTTCAGGATAGCATACTGCTTCTATATTATTTAACAAACTTGCTCTTGCTAGAATAACAGGAGCACTGCAAATAGCTGTTACCAATTTTCCTGCTCTATAAAATTCATTTGCGTAATTATGCAATTCTTTATTGTTCCAATAATTTTTCACACCGCTTCCACCGATAAAAATTATGCTTAAAAAATTACTCTCGTGAATATTATAAATGGATATATCTGGTTGAACTTTCATTCCGTTTTTCCCTACACATAAAGATTGAGTATCGGAAGCAATGAATACTTCGAAGCCTGACTTTTCAAGTTCATTTTTGATTGTTGTATATTCAATTTCATTAAACATTTTGGCGGGTAATATTATAAGAATATTTCTTTTCATAAAAATTTTATATTTATTAAAAAATTATTTTAGAGTAATAAAAATATTAAAAATTAAACAAACAATTAAAAAAAAAATTTGTTATTTATTTTTCTTTTGCCTTATTTTTTGTTAATTTATCAAAGGAAATATTTACTTTTTGATAAAACCTATAATAAAATGAAAAAAATAACGATATTATTTAATTTTTTATTATTTTTCAGTATCGGTTGTAGCACAGACGTTACTTCAGTAAAAACAAATAATTTTCAAAACTTAAAACTTCAGATAACTGAAATCTTTGACGACCCAAGATTTGAAAATGCCTTCTGGGGAGTTTTAATTCAATCATTGGAAACAGGTGAAATCTGGTATGCAAGAAACCCCAATAAATTGTTTATGCCCGCTTCTAATGAAAAAATTCCAACATCCGCGACAGCACTACTAAATTTAGGCCCAGACTTTACATTTACATCGACCCTTTCTTACGCAGGCGAAATTAAAGATTCAATTTTATTTGGTGATTTAATAGTCTGGAGTAACGGCGATCCGACAATGTATAACAGATTTTATTCTGATGCGCGAGACGTGTTTTGGCAATGGGCTGATTCATTGAAAAAATTAGGAATTAAAAAAATAACGGGAAATGTTATCGGCGACGATAATGCCTTTGATGACGAACCTTTCGGAGATGGTTGGTCTTTTGATGGCTTGGATGTTTGGTATTCTGCCGAAATTGGTGCACTGCAATTAAACGAAAATTGTGTTGATTTGAAAATCTTCCCTCCAAAAGATAATTTTAATGATGTAAAAATAATCCCCAATTTACAAAGTAACTATTATAAAATATTTCAAGAAATTGAAATTATTGATTCTGGCAGAACATCAATCAGTGTTACAAGAAAATTCGGAACAAACGATATTTTAATAAAAGGTAAACTTGTCAAAGGAAGCAATGAATTTGAAAGAACACCTTCAATCACTAATCCAACCTTGTTTTACGTAACGGTTTTGAAGGAAACATTCGAAGAGAAAGGAATCTTAATTGATGGCAAGCCTATTGATTGTGATGAAATAAATTATTTTGATAGTGAATATACTGAACAAACTATACTAATTGAACATCAATCGGCACCATTAAAAGACATCTTGGCCGGTTTAATGAAGCGTAGTCAAAATCTTTATGCTGAGACGATAGCCAAACTTTTGGGTTGGAAAGAATATAAATTAGGTTCTTTTTCAAATGGAAGAAATGTTGTAGAAAAAACACTTGAAAAAATGGGAATTGAAAAAGGAACATATCAATACCGTGATGGTTCAGGATTGACAAGGTACAATTATATTTCTCCTGAACAAATTGTAAAAATTTTGACATATATGCATAATAGCGAGTATTGGCCAATATGGTATAATATTCAATCAATTGCAGGAGTTGATGGAACATTAAGAAACAGAATGAAGGAAACAAAATGCGAAGGAAATGTGCATGCAAAAACAGGAACGATTTCAAATGTTCGAGCATTATCAGGTTATGTTACAACTGCTGATAGGGAGATGCTGGCCTTTTCATTCCTTGTAAATTCATATCGAGCATCTTCCCAAGCGACCGAAGAGTTAACAGATGGGGTGTTAGAATTGTTAGCAAATTTCAAAAAATAAATATTTTTAAAAAAGGAATTATTATGGTAAGAAAAAAGATCATTTTTTTATCTATTTCTGCTGTTATCATTTTTACCGCTTCAACAATAGTAATTCTTGATGAGCGATATGGCAAATTTCAATATGACGATTTTGAAAAACCAGCTTATTGCGGTAGTTGCCATACTCATTTTTATCAGCAGTGGAAACAGGCAATGATGTCACAGGCATATACGCACCACTGGGATGAAATTGAATATTTTGATCTTGCAGTACCACATGCTGATATTAATCCACAATATTCATTACTCAAAGCGGAATGTAATGGATGCCACTCACCCTTATCTTATCTAGCGGGTGATACTCCACCGCCTCGACCAGAAAAAAATTCCAGAGCAAATGAATCAGTTTCCTGTGATGTTTGCCATCTTATCACTGGCTATGAGGGTGATACTCCTTACAATTTTAATTACATTATCCAACCGGGAAAAACAAAATTTAGTTCAAGACTACCCGGTGTAGAATCTCCAAATCACAAAATTGAGGTCACGGATATTCATCACAAGGGTGATTTTTGTGGTATTTGTCATAATGAAAAAAATGGATTTGATATTTGGGTAAAATCCACACATTTAGAATGGAAAGAAGGACCTTACTACAAAGAAGGTGTTCAATGTCAGGATTGCCATATGCCAAAGACAGAATTTTCGACTGCATTAATGGGGAAAATTTTTGCTGATGCAAGACTTCATCTTTTCAATGGTGCACATGATAATGGAAAATTAAGAGGGACCATAGAGATTAAAATTTATCCTGATATTGATGAAGCAGAACCGGGTGAAAAAGTTAAGTTCACTATTACGCTCTTCAATCAAAAAACGGGACATAAATTCCCGACTGGTTCAGTTGAAGATAGAATTGTATGGTTACATCTTGAAGCAATTGATGAGAAAGGAAACGTCTATCATTTACCCGTTGATAAGAAAGGTTTTGAAGGCGAAAAATGGACAATTGGTTCAAATGATTTGGAATATCAAGACATTGGTATAGCAAAAGGGATTAGTAATTTTGCCGGCATTCAGCGTGATGGTGTTCCCATAGGTGATAGAATTTTCAGGATGCCTTATTTCGATCCTAATGGAAACATGACAATACTTCAATGGAACACAAAATCACTCGGAGTAGACTACAGAATAGGTCCGAGAGAAACTATTACTGAAACTTACTCATTCAATATTCCTGATAAAGTCGAAATTGGTAAACTAAGAATTATTGCAACATTGAATTACCAAAAACTTGTTAAACCTGTTGCAGATTTTTTAAATGTCCCTGATGATGAATCGGAAATTGTTAAAATAAATGAACAATCAATTGAAATTGAAATAGTTGATTAGAGGCACAAAATGAAAACATCAATAATAAAAATATTTCTTTTGGTATTTTTTATCTCATCTTTACTCGAAACAATAAATGCCATTCCTGCATTTGCACGAAAATACAAAATGAGTTGTCAAACTTGTCATTCACCAGTTCCACGATTGAAAGCTATCGGAGATGATTTTGCTGGTGATGGTTTTGTTTTCAGAGATCAAGAAGCTTCTCGTTATTACATTGATACCGGTGACGAAACGTTATCACTGATTAGAGATTTCCCTCTCGCTGTTAGACTTGATGCTTATATAACCTACAATAATCAAAAAACCAAACAAAGTGATTTAAGTG
The DNA here is from genome assembly GCA_016929735.1 of Ignavibacteriales bacterium. GTDB lineage: Bacteria > Bacteroidota > Ignavibacteria > Ignavibacteriales > Melioribacteraceae > JAFGPR01. Next base: position 7,982 of record JAFGID010000312.1, read on the forward strand.
TACCATATTTAGTAAAATTACTCTCGGGCGGTTCTATTGCAGAAGACCTCGCTTACTACTTTTATTTTTATATGAGTGAGCGGGGTGAAGTTGTCGGTGTTGAAGATGCTTACATTATGTTTAATAATGTATTCGGTTCCGAGTTAGATATTTATGTCGGTCAGTTTCAGGTTTCTGATCCATTGTTTAAAAGAGAGTTGAGATTAACATTTGAGGATTATCATATTTACAAAATCAAGCCCGGAATTACGAAAGGAAATCTTGCGTATGATAGAGGAATTATGTTGACTTATGGTTTTGAATCGGGAACGGACATAATTCTTGAAATTGTGAATGGGACTGGTCTTGGTGAAGCGAATATATTTAAAAATTTCGATGATGATAAATATAAAAATTTTGTGGGACGAATAACTCAGGATGTTACGGACTTCGCGCGAGTAGGGGTTTTTGGTTATTATGGACAGGAAAAAATTGAAAATAATTTCGGCGATAATTCAGTTAATAAATTTTGGGTTGCTGGTCCAGATATTACTCTCGGTTTTGATGATAAATTAGAACTTAACCTGCAATATCTAGTTAGAAAAGACGATGCACTTTTTACAGATTCTGATGCTCTTATACCGTTACAA
>JAFGID010000313.1 GCA_016929735.1 Ignavibacteriales bacterium
ACCACAACAATCCCCTTTCAGGCGTGGCAACCTGGAACCAGATCAGCGACTACGGGCAATACGTGAAAAGCGGGATGTATTTTTATCATGTCAGCAATAAGGCGGGGGAAGAGAAGAAGGGGAAGTTTGCGATTGTAAATTGAACCGCCTCGCTATGAAATTATAACAATAGAAAGGAAAATAAATGAAAAATAATAAAGTCAATACGGAAATCCATTCTAATAAAGATGAATTAGATGGTAAAAAAAAACTCATTGTTAATGAATATACTGCTGCTGAGGAAACATCCAAAAAGAAAATAGATAACGACAAATTTAATACAAATTCGGCTAGCTTTATTTCAGGATTTAAAAGCTATCATCATCTTTTGAGATTTTTAATAGCCGTGATTGTAATTTGGTGTGTAATCTTTTTTAGTGTTTTAATATTGATTAAAAATTATCAAGAAATTGGAGTTCAATTTACTTTAAATGATAAGGGTTTTCCAGTTATTGCAATAAATAATGCACCCAGGATTGCTTCTGTTGCAGTCCCAGCAAATCAGGTATGGGTGAATACAGGATTAGAATTTGAACCAGGTCAGAAAGCAATATTGCATGCAACAGGTTCAGTAAATTTAGCTATTCATCATTTAGTTGAAGCTGCGGAACTTGATTTTAAACCTAAATTTCCTTGGGTAGGCCCTGATGGTTCGACAATAAACGGAATGGAAAAAGTTTATGGTACTACTGGAGTGTATAAAGATAGGTCTAAAGTTAAGCTAGATAGCGCTGCACCATATGGTTTCCTTTTGGCTTATATTGGTCCAAAGTCGAAAATGCCTCCAAGTATGTATAATCCAAGGCCATCTGAGATAAAGAAAGTTGGTAACTATGGAGAAATTGAATATTCAAGTGAACAAAATGAAAAAGGAATTCTTTATTTGGTAGTTAACGATGATGTACTTGGACCAAATGATCGTGATATTTATATCTCCAATGAAAAAGCACGCAAAACAAGTTATGGCATAAATGCCCCAACGACCGTAGAGATGAATAGTCGGTGGATTGAAATCGAAAAAGAAAACTATTGGAACATTTGGTATGATGATAATATTGGCAATTTTGTTGTTCATGTTCAGTATTTAAGAAATAAAAATAAATAATGAGAGGCTTAAATACCTGGACATCTGATCCTTTATGCAAAGCTATAAATTTTGTAAATATTATTATCGTGTCAGTAATAAAGCGGTGGAGAAGAAGAAGGGGAAGTTTGCGATTATGAATTGAGCTAAAATTATTAATATTAGAATTGATGTTTAATTCAATGTACCCCCCCAAAAAAATCATTTTCGAGGTGCATTCTGACATTCTGAGTGAAGCTTTAGAGTTTTTAAAATTCAAAATTGGAGTAATAAATTGGAAATAGCAAAAATTATTCTTGAATATGTAAAAGTTTTAATATGGCCTATTACAACTTTTACTATACTTATTCTATTTAGAAAACAAATCAAAGATATTATTGCTCGATTAAAAAAAGCTGAATTTCCAGGTGGAATATCTTTTGAAACTATACCAGAAAAAATAGATGAGGCGAAAGCGTTGTCTAATGAAGTGAAGCAAGAAAAAAGCGAAAAAGAAAATAAAGAAAAACGTCCTGTAATACCTCTTACTGAAGCAAATGCCAAAATGTTAAATTTAGGTTTATTGCCGTCTCCTTCAGGGCTCGAATTATCATATTATCGAGAAATTGCCCAAGGAGATCCAGTTCTTGCTTTGGCTGGATTAAGGATTGAACTTGAAACCATGCTTAAAAATTTAGCAAAAGGATACAATTTACTTTTAAATAAACGAGACAGTTTAGGTATAATTGTAAAAAAGTTAAGAGATCGGGTTGCCATTACTTCTAAACAAGCGGAGTTAATAAACGCTATTATTAAACTATCTAATGCAGCTATTCACGGTACAAAAATAACCACCCATCAAGCAAAAGATATTTTAGAAATTTCTAAGGTATTAAGAGATGACTACATCAGATGGCTTAGTTGGGGATTCCCTGAATCAAAAGAATAAAAATTTAATTTCAATAGCTATTATCTCATAATAAAGTCAGATTGGAAATAACAAGTAACTATTCAACTTCTCATGAAGACAAATAATATATTAAAAGTAAATATAGGTGGAAATAACAGTGACTATCTTTCAGCAGTTGAAGAATTGAAAACAGATCCGCCTGTTCTGCTAGCAGGTTCATTTGTATCAACATGGCATCCCACATCTCAACCCAATGGTCAAAAGGTAGCGAGCGATTTATTTGAATTATTATTTCCGATTTCTATCACGCAGATTAGCACTAAACAAAACGCTTATTTAAAAAATATTTTTTATAAAGTACCTTTTGAGCATATTTTTGAAAGATGTCCTATCGAGCAAAAAATTTTGAAAATAATTATCAATAATTTTTCATTTGATAATTACAATTCTATTCATAAAGCTTTAATAGATGGATTTATTCAAAACAAAATAGCCAATATAATTACTACAAATTATGATCTCTGTTTTGATAAATTATTAGAACAAGCTGCAACTTCTGATATAAAGAAGGTAATCAAAGGAATAGATATCCAATCTGTACATAATTCAAAAAAAGTCTATTTTAAAATTCATGGCAGCGCTGATGATTTAGCTGGAGAATCGATTGTATTTACTCTAAGGCATGAAAGCCTCATGCCTGAGTGGAAAAGAAAATTATTAAAGGAACTTTTAATAAATAAAAACTTATTGGTCATCGGATACTCTGGATTAGATTTTGAAATTTGTCCCGAACTTCTAAGAATACCAATTAAACGAATATTTTGGAATAACTTTACTGATGAATTCCCCAGTCCCAATTCTGAATTAGTGCTTGAAAATAATTTCAACAACGTTCTTCTTGTCGGTAATATGGCAGATTTAATTTCAGATTTAACATATCCTGTTTTTCCAAAGAAGGGGAAAATTAATAAAAGCTTCGTCAACGAGATTAACACTCAATTAAGCGAAAAGGAGTTAAATTTCTGGAGAATTATTTTATTGAATAGCATGGGATGCCCCTCGATTGCTTTATGTATCTGTGAGCTTTTTGAAACGACCAACTCAAATGTAAAGGATAAATTATCAATCGAAAGGCAAAAGGCCCAAGCTTTATTCCATAAAGGAAAATACAAAACATCTGCTAAATATTTTTTGAAAGCAGCTCATATTTCGAATAAAACTAATTATCATTCTATTGAAGCAGAATCATTTTTGGATGCATGTGATGCACATAGATGCTATGGAGCATTTATTAGATCTTTTAAATGTTTAAAAAATGCCTTTTATGCACTTAGCTTTGTTTCAGAAAGCAAAACAAGAAAAAAAATAATTGGAAAAATTCATGTAAAAAGGATTTTAATTTATAGACATTTTTTTCAAATAAGTAAATACTTTAGAAAGATAAAAGAACAAATAAAAAGGAAATGCGAACGTGAATTAAGAATTGCTTCAAGAATTTGCATACAGATGGGAAATTGGTTTGAATTCCAACAAATAAGATGGTGGGCTGAAAGATTAGATATCGATCCAAAAATTTTAGCTGATCAAAATCACTATGAAGCGCCACCACCTAAATTTGGATATGATCAGCTTGGCTATCACATAGCCCAATCGGGTGTATTCAGAGATATGCTCAATAAAACAAAAGGCGAGCTATCGATAGCTAATAGGAGCTTGTTGTTGAAGCATCTAGAGAATTGCAAAAGTTTTGGTAATACTCCTGAACTTTGGAAATTGCTTTATTTGAAATTGAAAAGAGATAGAAAAGGTGTTTTGACAACTTTCTTAGAATTTACACATAAGTTTCTAAAATGCCAATATAGACCTTTATTTAGAATATATCAACTTGTCACAGGTGGGTAAATATTATAGCTGCAAAATTTAGATCAAATAAATCGACAATGCTAAAAAATTATAGATTGAGATAGATATTATAAACAGAGATTGTTATCATGAAAAAATATCGAACTTTTTTTGTATGCTTTTTAATACTATTCTTCAATATTTTAATATTTAAAGTTAACTCCCAAGACTTCCAAAAAATCGCCACCACAGGCTTTGTCTTTTTGGAGCTGCCAGTCACGGCCCGCTCCGTTGCTATGGGCGAGACAG
>JAFGID010000314.1 GCA_016929735.1 Ignavibacteriales bacterium
AAAAATATTAAAAAAGTATTTACTGTATTGCAGACACGGATAAAAAATGTTCAAAAATTCCCCCAAAAATATTTTAGAAAAAATAGTAAAATTGAGTATAAGAATTCTTGTGAAATCGCAATACGGTGGTTAAAAAACAATCAACTTGAAAATGGCGGAATTATTACAAGTTCTAAGCAAAGAACCCCTTATCCTGAAGTTACCGGTTATATCATCCCTACACTTTGTCAATGGGGCGAGAAAGGATTTGCCGGGGATTTAACTAACTGGCTAATACATCATCAGAATAACGACGGCTCATTTTCAGCACCAGATGGAATACCTTATACATTTGATACTGGACAAGTAATTCGTGGGTTTGTAGCAGAATTAGATAATTTGCCCGAGGTTGAAAAACCGTTGAGGAAAGCGTGTGACTGGATTTTAACCCAAGTTCAATTAGACGGTAGGTTAGCTACACCGTCGACTAAAATGTGGGGGAAAATTGCTGATGATAGAATTCACATTTATGTTTTGTCTTCACTCATTAAAGCTGGGGAAAAATTAAATGAACGAAAGTATATTGACGCCGCGCAACGTATTTTGGAATATTATAAGAAAAAGAAGGAATTAATAGAATTCAATACTTTATCTCATTTTTACGCTTATATTATCGAAGCGCTTTGCGATTTGGATGAAAAAGAGTTAGCAAAAGAAGGAATGGGACAAATAGCTACATTGCAAAGAAAAAATGGTAGTATTCCTGCGTATAAGGATGTGTCCTGGGTATGTTCACCAGGATTAGCTCAGTTCGCAGTTATATGGTACAAACTCGGCATGAGAGAATATGCGGATAAGGCAATGAATTATTTAGAAAAAATCCAGAATAAATGTGGCGGATTTTATGGTAGTTATGGAAAGGAGGCAAACTATTTCCCAAAAGAGGAAATAAGTTGGGCAGTAAAATTCTTTCTTGATGCCTATTATTGGAAAATAAAAACGTCATTTAACCAAGAGGTTAATATTTTTCCTGAATCAATAGATGAGAATGATGGCAGAGTACAGGAAATATTAACTTTCTTTGGAAATTTAAATGGTAAAAAAATAATAGATGTGGGATGTGGAAAAGGACGGTTTTTTCGAATTTTAAAAAATAAATTCTCAAAAAGTGATTTATATGGCTTAGATGTTTCTGAAAAAATGTTAAGCTTTTGCCCAAAAGAAATAAAAACTGTTTGCGGAAGCATTCTTGATATACGATATCCGGATAAATATTTTGACTATGTTTATTGCGTAGAAACCCTTGAGCATTCATTGAGAATTGAAAATGCTATAAAAGAAATGGTAAGAATCCTTAAACCAGCTGGGAAAATTATTATAATCGATAAAAATATTGCTAAGGTTGGGGTATTAAAATTGGAATCATGGGAACATTGGTTTGAACCCAAAGAAATAGTAAACTTACTTCAAAAATATGGAGTAAAAACATGTTATAAACCAATAACATACGAAAAACACTCCCAACCCGACGGACTGTTTATAGCATGGGAAGGGATAAAAAATGATAAATATCTCATTCAAAGTTAGCATTGTTCTTCCTACTTATAATGGCTCTAAATATATTAGGCAATCTATTGATAGTTGTCTAAATCAAACCTATAAAAATCTTGAATTAATTATTGTCGATGACGGCTCTTCAGATAAAACGCCTGAAATTATTAAGTCTTACAAGGATAAAAGAATAAAGTATATTCAGCATAAAAAAAATAAAGGCCTTTCATGTGCTTTAAATGCAGGCTTTGCAAATACTACTGGTGAATATCTAACTTGGACTTCTGATGATAATTATTATGCTGAAGACGCTATAGAAAAGATGCTTTCCTTTGCAAATATTAATAATTTTGAATTTGTTTATTGCGATTTTTATAGGTTTAATGATCAAGTTTCCACCGAAATGCGTGTTGTAAAACTGCCGAATGTTCCGAAATTAGGAAGCCATAATGATATCGGTGCATGTTTTCTTTATTCAAAAAATATAAAAGAAGTCATAGGAGAATATAACCCTGTTACTCATTTAGCCGAAGATTACGATTATTGGATAAGGATTTCTAAAAGATTTAAAATGTATCATCTTAATGAGCCATTATATTATTATAGAGAACATATTAATTCTCTATCTTTGTCAAAACTATTTGAGATAAGAATCGTTGATGTTTTAGTTCGGCTAAAGAACAATGTTTTAGATATGAATGAGGCTGAAGATTATTTGATTGGTTTGATTGCTCATAGATATCTTGGCTTTTTTAAGATAAATAAAATATTTGTTAAAATATTACTTTTAGAGAAGATTAAAAAGGTATTAAATGAATTTAATATGGGACAATTAAGTTTTAGCGAAGCGAAGATAATTTTAAAAAATATTATATTTGGTAAATCTTATGTATAAAAAATATATAGAAAAAAAAATTCTTAAGATTGCAATTGGTCCTGTATTTGATGAATTTGGAGGCGTGAGCCGACATATATTTGGAATTAACAAATTCTCGTCTCATAAGATCGTAGAGGTTCCTTCTAAATTTGTTAGAATTGTTCTCAATAAAAATGGACGAGCAACATGGTTGTATCGAAAATTCAGAAACAGAGTTAGACTGAGTCATTATGATATTGTTCATTCTCACGTAGATCCATGGTTTGTAAATCTTTGTCGACTATCAAGGACAAAAAATTGCAAATGGATTCATACTTATCATACTCTTTATTTCAAAGAAGACTATTCAAATGGCCTAAAAATGTGGCAAGAAAAAATTAACAAAGGACTATTAGAAATTGCTTCTCAAGCAGATATAAAAATATGTATATCGAACTGGTTACATGATTATTTATATAAAGAATATTCAATTAAAACTGAAGTAATTCCAAATGGTTTTGATTTAGATGAATGTGATAAAGCTAATCCGGAAAGGTTTATAAAAAAATATAATCTTAGTGATTTTATATTATACATTGGAAATCTGCAGTCTGTTAAAAATCCAAAGCAGTTTGTTGAGTTGGCGAAACAAATGCCGAAAAACAAATTTGTTATGATAGGTAGAAATCTTGATGAAGCTCATCTTGATAGAGAATATAAAGTACTTATTCCGAAAAATTTAATTTTATTAAACGAAATTAAGCATGAAGATACAATAGATGCAATATCTGCATGTAAAGCCTTTATTATGACAAGTAAGCGTGAAGGGATTCCGACTGCTTTACTTGAAGCAATGGCCATGGGTAAGCCTGTGGTTGTTCCGAATCATAGTGGATGCAAAGAAGTAGTTGTTAGTAGCGATTATGGTTTTTTGTATAAACCGAATATCCTTGATGATCTGGTTGATAAAACACAAGATGCAATGGGCTCAAATAATATTGGGGAAAATGCGAGGAAAAGAGTATTAAAAGAATATAATTGGGAAGTTATTGCAAAGAAAATTGACTCAGTATATGAGTCATGTGCTGGTAAATTACAAGGAATGAAAGATTAATATGAAAATAGCATTTATTGTAAATCAATTTCCATCATTATCGCAAACGTTTATTTTGAATCAAATCACTGGATTAATAGATTTGGGGTGTGATGTTCAAATATTTGCTTCAACTAATTCTAACGATAAGCAGGTACATTCTGATGTAAAAAAATATAATCTCATGGAAAAAGTGAATTACCTTACTTTTCCAAACAGTAAAATAAAACGTTTTTCAGAAGCGGTTTATTTAATAACGATTAATGTTTACAAGAATCCTTTTAAGATTTTGAAGGCATTAAATATATTTAAATATGGAAAAAAAGCCAGCTCACTAAGTTTATTATATATTCTTATTCCTTTTTTAAATAAAAAATATGATATTTTACAATGCCATTTTGGTTCTAATGGAAACATGGGAGCTTTCTTAAAACAAATAGGTATTGAAGGAAAACTTGTGACAATGTTTCATGGTTATGATATCAGGGAAGGAGCAGAAAAAGGCAAAGAAATTTACAAACAAATTATAAATTATGGGGATTGTTTTTTGGCTATTTCAGACTATAACTACAAAAATTTAGTTAGATTTGGCTTTGATAAAGAAAAAATTATTTTTCATCCTGTGGGAATTGAAATTGATAAATTCCCCTTTAAATGGCAAGAAAAAAGTAAAATTTCAACTCCTATTGTAGTGCTTACTGTGGCAAGGTTAGTTGAGGAAAAAGGACTCAAATATAGTATTATGGCTATCAATGAAATATTAAAAAAGAATCCATATTTAGCCTTAAGGTACTATATTATTGGTGAAGGTCCATTAAAAGAAAGTTTAAAAAAATTAATAAGGGAATTAGAATTAGGGGATGTTATAAAATGTCTAGGTGCTATGAACCAAGTGGAAGTTGCTAAAGAAATGGTAAAAGCTCATATTTTTTTATTGCCTAGTATTGCTGAAGCACTTCCCTTGGTTTTAATGGAAGCCCAAGCAATAGGTTTACCTGCAATAGCAACCAATGTAGGAAGTGTTGACGAAGTTGTTATTGATCAAAAATCAGGTTTTATTGTTCCTGCTAGAGATGTGGATGCATTAGCAAAGAAGTTAGAATATCTTATCGAACATCCAGGATTATGGCCTAAAATGGGCAGATATGGACGCAAATTTATTGAGGAAAACTATAATATAAAGAAATTAAATCAACGGTTGTTAGAAATTTATCAAAATCTTATTGAGGAAAAACATGAATGAATTCAACAACATATTTTGAGAGATTGAGTAATATTTATAATTTTTTTATCTTAAAAGGATAAAAAATATCTTATGAAAAAAATGAGTAATAAGTTTGTTTCAGTAATAATTCCTGTTTATAATGATCCAAGTGGTCTTAGAGATACTTTAAATTCGCTAGTTAATCAAGATTACCCTAAACAGCAATATGAAATTATTTTGGCAGATAATGGTTCCAATGATAATACTCTGGATATGGCAAAAAGCTTTATAAAAAAATATCCTGAATTAATCCATATTGTGGTAGAAAATAATATTAAGAGCTCTTATGCTGCCCGCAATAAAGGAATAAAGGCTTCTAATGGAAAAATCATTGCTTTTATAGATGCTGATATGACTGTTGAAAAAGATTGGTTATCTAAAGTTGTTAATTCCTTAGAAAAAAATCAAGTTAAATATTTCGCATGCCAAGTAGAAATATATTTAAAAGAAAAGAATATTTTTGGATTGTATAATAAAATGACAGGATTTCCGGTTGAAGATTATGTAATCAATCATCATTTTGCACCAACTTGCTGTTTAATAGCAAGAAAGAGTGTTTTTGATAAAATTGGATTATTTGATTCAAAATTTATTTCAGGCGGAGATTATGAATTTGGAAACAGAGTATTTGAAGCAGGGTATAAATTATATTATGACAATAATATCGTAATAAGACATCCGGCTCGTTCTTCTTTCAGAAGGATCTTTGCTAAATTTTTTCGAACAGGAAGAGGAATCCAGCAAATAATATTTTATCATCCAAAATACTATAGAGAAATAGGGAGAAGTATTTTACGTTTGCAGTACTATTTACCGGATAAACCGTGGGGTTTTTCCAAAAATATGAAAAGATATGAAATCTGGAATCAGTCTTCCCTATTGACAAAAATTGGATTTTATTTAATTTCCTGGGAAGTAAAATTAGCAACACAATTAGGGTATACTTATGAAAAATTCAAAAGTAAAGTAAAAAAATAATGTTTCAAGATAAAAAAGAGAAATAATTTAATGAAAAATATTAAAAAAGTTGTAAAAAAAATAATACCCAAGAAATATCGCAGTGATGTAAGATCATTATACAATCATTTCAGAAGTCTATCTTATTTTGGTCTTAAATATCAATGTAATATTTGCAATGGGCATTTTCGGAAACTTCTTCCTATGGGTATAAATAAAAATGCTACTAAAAATATTGTTGGAGGAGGATACCGTTTTGCTCTATGCCCCAGGTGTCATTCAACGGATAGAGAAAGATTAACCTACTGGTATCTTACGAACAAAACGAATATTTTGTCTCCTCAAAAAAAGACAAAATTATTACATATTGCCCCGGAAAATAATTTGAAAAAAGTCTTTAGCAATATAAATAAAATTGAATATATTGATGGTGATTTAAATCCTTTAAAAGCTGAAAATCAAATGGATATTACAGATATAAATTTTGAAGATAATTATTTTGATTTTATTATCTGTAATCATGTTTTAGAACATGTTAAAGATGATAAAAAAGCAATGAGGGAGTTGTTCAGAGTTTTAAAACCCGGCGGAGAGGCAATTTTACAAGTGCCAATCTTTACGACTAAGATAAAAACTTTTGAAGATTTTTCTATTGTTTTATCAGAAGAAAGAGAAAAATATTTTGGCCAAAAAGATCACCTTAGAATATATGGAAAAGATTATAAAGACAAATTAGAAGGTGAGGGCTTTAAAGTAAAGTTATACGATATCAAAAATGATTTAAATAATATGGATATAGTAAGACATGGAATAAACAGTGAAGAAATTTTATATATCGGGTATAAATAAAAATACCTTGAGTCAATATCAATTAAAATAAGGGAAATAAATATGAATGAAAAACCAACAGTAAGCGTCATTATTCCGACCTATAATCGAGCACGTCTAATAGGCAGATCTATTCAGAGCGTACTTAACCAGACTTATCAGGACTTTGAGATCATTGTTGTTGACGATGGCTCTATAGATAATACAAGGGAAGTAATTAAAGAATTTCAAAGAAAAGATAAAAGAATTAACTATATTAAACACGATGAAAATAAGGGTGGTTCAGCAGCGAGAAATACCGGAATTAAAGCTTCCAGAGGGGAATATATTGCATTCCAAGATAGTGATGATGAATGGCTGCCGGAAAAACTTGAGAAGCAAATGAAAATGTTTGAAAAAGTGTCTCTTGAAATAGGTGTTATTTACACAGGATTTTGGAGAATGGAAGAGGATAAAAGGGAATACATTCCTTCTGATAAAATTATAAAAAAAGAAGGTGATATTCATACTGAGCTTCTGAAAGAAAATTTTGTTACAACCCAAAGCATTGTAGTACGCAAAGAATGCTTTGGGAAGGCAGGTATGTTTGAAGAAGACTTGCCTCGACTTCAGGACTGGGAATTAGTCTTAAGGCTCTCAAAATATTATCATTTTAAATATGTAGACGAACCATTATTGGTTTCTCATCATTCTCCGGATAGTATCTCTTCTAATAATGAAGCTCTAATAAGGGCATATGAATTGATTATAAATAAACATCATCTAGACTTTGCGAAACATAAACTAATTTTATCAAAACATATGTATTTCTTAGGCGGTTTTTTATGTTTAAATTATAATTTTCCTGAAGGAAAAAAATATTTAATCGAAGCAGTAAAAAAACACCCTGTAAATATTAAATATCTTTTAAAAGTTTTTATTTCATTTTTTGGTCAAGATATTTATAGAATGATCTTTAGATTATATAATTATATTGCAATAAATCGAAAAAATAGTTTAAACTAATAATTAAACGGTTTAAATATATTTTATAAATACAAAACTCGTCTTTAGTAAACATTGATAGAAATTATATTTACAAAAAAACAATATAGAAGATGTAAAAATATAGATAGATAATTGAAAGAAAGTAATCAACAAATCAAACTCAAATTTTTATTTAATAATGACATTAAAGCATTAAGCAGTTTTATAAAAAAATAAATAATTGCAAGCTAATAAAGAACTAAAAAGGTGGTTTGTATGATTTCGATAGTATGCGTATATGATAATGGGCAAATTTTAACTGATTGCTTGCAAAAAAGTTTAATAAATCAAACTGCTAAGTTTGAACTTATTAAATTAGATAATTCAAAAGGACAGTTTGAATCTGCAGCGAAAGCATTAAATTGTGGAGGTAAAAAAGCAAAAGGTAAGTATTTGATGTTTGTCCATCAGGATGTAAGCTTATTTTCGAATACTTGGTTAGAAGAAGCAGAAAAAATACTAGATAAATTGCCTAATTTTGGCAATGCAGGAGTTGCTGGAAGATCCAAGCATGAAGACTTAATAATCACACAGATTAAACATGGCAATCCACCAAGATTTGCAGGGAAAATGTAAATCAAAAAACCTATTGAAGTGCAAACACTGGATGAATGTTTGGTAATAATTCCAAAAACCATATTTGACAAACTTCAGTTTGATGAAAATGTATGCGATAATTGACACTTGTATGCTGTGGATTATTGTTTAAGCATTAAGAAACTTGGTTTTGATTCTTATGTGTTGCCAGTATTTGTTTACCATAAATCTTCGGGATACTCAATATCAGCGAAATATTTTTCAACGCTTAAAAAAGTATTAAAAAAACATAAGAACGAACACCATAAAATTTACACAACTGTGGGGAATTGGAGTACACGATATCCTATAGAAATAAAAAGGTTTTATCTTTGGACAAAAAAGATAATTAATATTAATTTAAGGAATAAAAATAATAAAGAAACCCTATTTTAAATAATAAACTCTATTTAAAGTACATTGAAAAAGAATTAGTAAAATAATTTAGATATCATTATTCAAAAGATGTTAGTTGAAAAACTGGAAATTAAATGGTATTTTCTCAGATGGTTTAATAAAAAATATACTCATTTTAAAATAAAAGTATAACAAAAAGTTAAAGGAGACAGATAATGAAAGGAATCATTTTGGCTGGCGGTTCAGGTACCAGATTGAATCCCTTAACCAAAGCAATGAGCAAACAGTTGATACCCATTTATGATAAACCCATGGTATATTATCCCTTGTCTACATTGATGTTAGCCGGCATCAAAGATATTTTAGTTATTTCTACTCCTCAGGATTTACCGAAATTTAAAGCACTTCTTGGGGATGGTAGAAATATGGGGCTTTTTATCTGTTACAAAGAACAAAAGAAGCCCGAAGGAATAGCGCAGGCTTTTATTATTGCAGAAGAATTTATTGGTAATGATTCGGTATGCTTAATACTGGGGGACAATGTATTTTATGGGCATAATTTATCGATCACTTTACAGAAAATGGCTCACCTGGAAAGTGGAGCTTGTATTTTTGGTTACTGGGTAGCTAATTCTCAAAGGTATGGAGTAGTGGAGTTTAATAAAAATAACCAAGTTATAAGTATAGAAGAAAAACCAAAATATCCTAAATCAAATTATGCAGTTCCTGGAATTTACTTTTATGATAATGAAGTTGTGGACATAGCTAAAAACCTAAAACCCTCTGCCCGGGGGGAGTT
>JAFGID010000315.1 GCA_016929735.1 Ignavibacteriales bacterium
ATCTTTTAATAAAGATTTGAATTTGTTAAAGGAATTGAATTGGATAATTGTGTTTAGTAAATCTTTGCTCATTTTTTAAAATATAAAATCACCCCATCTCCGGATAGGGGAGGGGTGTTAAAATTTTCTAATCTAATTTATCAGTAAATTTATTTTGTCCTAATTGTTACCTGTTCATTATCTCGCATTCTTCCATGTAGACATTTCCGAACACATCGCCTTTGATTTTTCCTTTTACAATTACATCTGCTCTGTTGTTTGGTAAAGATTCCGGCGGTTCGACTTTCATTTCGCAACCGACACACTTTTCTCCTCCCGCACCATCAGTTAAATCTATCCTTACAGTTACACCATAATCAGTTGTAGAAGTTGTTGTTCCCCAGTAATATCCGACTACAGAAACAACTTTTCCGTGCCATCCGTAAAACGAATTATGAAAATCCTCCACAAAATATTTAGTCTCGTTTTTTACCTCATCTGCAAAGATGTAATCTACTCTTTTTGCCTCTTCTCCGCTGGTTATGAATTCACATTCTTTTAAGATTATTTTACCAAAGAAATCCCTGTCAATTGTTCCGCGAATTGTAACTGTGTTTTGCTTATTCCGATTTTCCTCATCAGCAGTTTTCATGTTGCATTCGGCTAATACATCTTTTGAATCGGGACTGCTAAGTAATTCTACTCTGCTGCCGATAGACCCTTCATCAAAGAAAAAATTGGGATAACCGACTATTGTTATTTCTTTTACATTTTCCCAAGAATAAAAAGCTTCTTTAATCTTAGCAACCGGAATAGGTTCATCTTGAGTAATTGTTTTTGGATTTAACTTTTTCACTTTTTGTTCAACTCCATTATTTTCAGTTGTCTCTTTACCATTGGTATCTTTTTCTTTGTCGCCACAATTTGAAAATGAGATAATTAACATCAACGAAAATATGATGATAAAAAATTTTTTCATTATGAACCTCCAAAAGTATTAAATAATTATGATTTATTTGTGTTGTACTCCTCAAGTGCCATTTTTTCTAATTCGTCTTTCATTTCTTTTGGTAAAATAACAGTGTCGTGAAATTTTTCATCTCTTCCTTTTTCACGTGGATTTGATACAAATAGACCATTGCTTCCATCAACAATTCTGAATCCTTTGATTATGATTTCGTCATTTGTTTCGATGTCAAAATAAGCGAGAGTTTTTCCTGTTGAATTTTTGAGTGGATTCATTCGTATGATTTTCATTTTTTTCTCCTTTTTAAATTATTTATGAATATATAGTTGCAAAAATAATAATCTTAAAATTAATTAGTATGAATAAATGTATTCCTCTACTAATGATTTCCATAATAAATATCCCGGACCTAATAGGTGCAAGCCATCGTTTGTATAAATTGTACTCAAATAATTTTTCTCATCTACAAAATGAGAATATAAATCAATATAAGTAAGAGAATTAAATTCACAAAGTTTTACTAATTCTGTATTCAATTTTATAATTTCATTTGTCTTGTTAGTATGATTTTTAAATTTTTCAAAATTAGGATTGACAGGCAGAACGCTCTGAATAAATAATTTTGTATTTGGGGATTTTAAAAAAACTGATGAAATTATTTTTTTATAATTCATAATAATTGTGTCAAATTCAACTCCAAAAGCTAAATCATTAATTCCTATCATCAAAAATATTTTATCCGGTTTTCCTTCCAATACTTTGTCAAGTCTATCAAGTATTCCCTCTGAAATATCACCACTAATTCCACGGTTTTTTATTCGTAGATCTTTAAATAGTTCGCTCCATTCACAACCATCAGTAATACTATTCCCCAAGAAAATTATTTCGTTACTGTCATTTGGAAAGGATTCAAAGAGTGAGAATCGCTGATAGTAATAAGTCGAATGTTTTCCTTGATCTTGTCCACAAATAATTGTGGAGAAAACAAACAATATGAAATAAAAGTATTTACAAATCATTAATATCCTCAAAATTATTACTGTAAAAATAACAATAATTTGTTGATTTTGATTTAAGAAAAAACATAATACCATTTTTGCAGGAGTTTTCATAAATTATTCTCGGTTTTAACTTATTTTTACTTGCATAATATTGCAATCCTAATTAATTTACTCTTTGAAAAAAAAACTATTTAATAATTATCAATTTTAAAATCTAAATAATATTAGGAGTATGTATTATGTCTGATTATATGAAAAGTCTGATGGCAGAAGTAAAAGCAAAAAATCCTGCCGAACCTGAATTTCATCAAGCAGTACAAGAAGTAACTGAATCATTAGCATTAGTTTTAGAACGGCATCCTGAATATCGTGCCGCAAAAATATTAGAAAGAATGATAGAACCCGAACGAGTTATTTTGTTTAGAGTTCCTTGGGTTGACGATCAAGGCGAAGTGCAAATTAACAGAGGATTCCGCATCGAGATGAATAGTGCAATCGGTCCATATAAAGGTGGTTTAAGGTTTCATCCGTCTGTTAATCTTGGAATATTAAAATTTTTAGCATTTGAGCAAGTATTTAAAAATAGTCTGACAACATTACCGATGGGTGGTGGAAAAGGCGGTTCTGATTTTGACCCTAAAGGAAAAAGCGATAATGAAGTTATGCGTTTCTGTCAAAGTTTTATGAATGAATTATTCCGTCATATTGGTCCTGATACTGATGTGCCTGCTGGCGATATTGGTGTCGGCGGAAGAGAAATTGGATTCTTATTTGGACAATATAAAAGATTACGCAATGAATTCACAGGAGTTCTTACGGGTAAAGGAAGGAATTGGGGTGGTTCATTAATCCGTCCCGAAGCGACTGGATTTGGCTGTGTATATTTCGCTCAGGAAATGTTGAAGACAAAGGGGCAAAACTTCGAAGGCAAAACCGTTGTAATATCTGGATTTGGAAATGTTGCATGGGGTGCCGCTACGAAAGTTGCACAACTGGGTGGAAATGTAGTTACGCTATCCGGTCCGGACGGTTATATCTATGATCCCGATGGAGTCAAAGGAGAAAAAATTGATTATATGCTGAAATTACGAGCAAGCAATAAAGACGCAGTTGAAGATTATGCGAAAGAATTTAAGGTGAAATTTTTCGCCGGCAAAAAACCTTGGGAAGTTAAATGTGATGTTGCTCTTCCTTGTGCTACACAAAATGAGATCTATAAAGCAGATGCTGAAGCACTAGTTAAAAATGGTTGCATAGCAGTTTGTGAAGGAGCCAATATGCCTACTACCATTGAAGGATATGATATATTCAAAGAAGCTGGGATATTATATGCACCTGGGAAAGCATCAAATGCTGGTGGTGTTGCCACGTCTGGTTTAGAGATGTCACAAAATAGTATGAGATTACCTTGGGCTGCAGAAGAAGTTGATAAGAGATTGCATGAAATTATGATTAGAATACATGACACTTGTTTAGCAACAGCTGAAAAATATGGTACACCCGGTAATTATGTTAATGGTGCAAATATTGCAGGATTTCTAAAAGTTGCAGATGCTATGATTGACCAAGGAGTTGTTTAAACTGAATTGAAAAAAAATAATTTAATTAGGGCGCGATTGCTGCCCTAATTTTTTAAATTTAATTCGTAATTAGAGAGTTAACAATGCCAGCAAGCAAAGTCGAACAGGAAAAAAATAAATTTTTTAAAGGTGCCTATTTTAGATATCACGATTTTAATAATCTTATGAAGCATAGAATACTTGATATCATTCTTGTTTCAAGTCTTTATGATTCATATATTTTCGAGGAAGAAGGTCGGTTGTATGAATTAATTAGAAAAGAATATCAGCAGTTAAACTTAAGTAGAGCACCCGAGTTGACACATATCTCCAGAGGTAAAGATGCAATCGAATTAGCAAAAAGAGAAAAACGCTACAATTTAATAATTACGACGTTACATAATGAAGATATGTCAGCCGTTGAACTTGCAAAGATAGTCAAAGCAGAAAATTTGGACATTCCCGTTATTCTGCTTGGTTATGATAACCAAGAAATGACAGACTTGATTTCGAGTAAAAATTTTTCTTTGTTCGAAAAAGTTTTTATTTGGCAAGGTGACTATAGAATTATTGTTGCAATTGTCAAACATTTAGAAGACAAAAAAAATGTTGAGTACGATAGTACAAAAGTTGGAGTTCAGTCAATTATTTTAATTGAAGACAATATTCTTTTTTATTCATCTTATTTGCCTTTAATTTACACTGAACTTTTCAATCAATCTCAAAGTTTACTGGGTGAGAGTGTAAATATCTCACATAAATTGTTAAGAATGCGGGCACGTCCCAAAATTTTACTATGTACTACTTACGATGAAGCTTGGGAATATTTCAAAAAGTATGAAGCAAATATTTCGGGTGTTATTTCTGACATCAATTTTTTGCATAATGGAGAGAGAGATCCAAAAGCAGGGATAAAATTTGCTCGAGCTGTAAAGGAATGTCAACCGGATATTCCAATATTATTACAATCCAACGAAGCAACAAATCGAAGCGATGCTGATGAAATAGGTGCTTCTTTTATATTGAAAAACTCACCAACATTACTAAACGAATTACGTGAGTTTATGCTTAATAATTTTGGATTTGGTGATTTTGTTTTTAAAACAAACGATGGAAATGTTGTTAGTAAGGCGAGTACATTATTGGAACTCGAGGATATGCTTGCGAAAGTTCCCGAAGATTCTATCTTGTTTCATGCTTCAAGAAATCATTTCTCAAATTGGCTTAAAGCGAGAACAGAATTTTGGCTTGCCTACAAACTTCGCCCTCAGAAAGTAACCGATTTTAATACCGTCGAAGATTTGAGAAATATTTTAATTGAATCAATACGGGAATATCGAAAAGCAAGAACAAGAGGTATTATTGCCGAATTTGATAAAAAGACATTTAACAAGGATGTGTTTTTTGCACGACTTGGTGGTGGTTCCATCGGAGGTAAAGCACGCGGGCTTGGTTTTATAAATTCGTTGTTAAGCAATATTGAAATTCAAGAATATTTTAAAGATGTTGACATTCAGGTTCCTCCATTGGTAGTAATTGGTACAGAAGTATTTGATCAGTTTCTAGACTCGAATAATCTTCGTGAGTTTGCCCTTCACTCCCGTAACGATGAAGAAATTTTGCAAAGATTTGTATCGGCTGAATTTTTCCCTTCGAACATTGTGAATGAATTGCTATCATTTCTAGAAATAATGAACGTGCCGCTCGCTGTTAGGTCATCGAGTTTATTGGAAGACTCGCAAGGACAACCTTTCGCAGGTGTATATGATACATTTATGATTCCTAATAATCATCAAAATATACAGGTTAGATTGTCGCAAATAATAAATATGATAAAGCGTGTCTATGCTTCAACTTTTTACCAAAGAGCAAAAGAATATATTAAAGTTACATCTTATAGGTTAGAAGAAGAAAAAATGGGAGTTATCATTCAAAGAATGGTAGGAGCAAAGCATAATAATCGTTTTTATCCCGATTTTTCCGGATTGGCTAAATCTTATAATTTTTATCCTATTGCTCCCTTGAAATCCATTGACGGGATTGCAACAGTTGCTTTAGGACTTGGTAAACTTATTATGGAGGGTGGAGATTCTGTCAGATTTTGTCCGAAATATCCGCAACATTCTCTTCAGTTTTCGACGGTTGAGGATACTTTAAGATACAGCCAAAAAGAATTTTATGCATTAAACTTAGAACAGCAGGAAGATGAGCATCACCTAACAGAGGACATGTATATTTATCTGTATGATGTAAATGAAGCAGAAAAAGATGGAACGCTAAATTTAATTGGTTCAACCTATTCACATGACAATAATGTTATCTATAATGGAATATCCCGTCAGGGTTTGAAACTTGTAACTTTTGCTTCTATTCTAAAAACAAAATTATTCCCACTATCGGATATATTAGATTTTATACTTAATATTGGTAGTAAAGGAATGGGACTTCCGGTTGAATTAGAATTTGCTGTTAATTTATCAGTACCGCCAGGAGCTAAAAAAGAATTTGGTGTATTGCAATTAAGGCCACTTGTGGTAAGCACCGAGCAAGAACAGTTGAAAATTTCTTGTAAAGATAAAAGAAAAATTTTATGTCAAAGTGATCAAGTCCTTGGTCATGGCGTTGTTGATGATATTTATGATATTGTTTACGTTGATATACACAAATTTGACAGAGCTAAAAGTAAATTAGTCGCCGAAGAAATTAGTAAATTAAATTCAAAAATTATTAGAGATGATAAAAAATATTTGCTTATTGGTGTAGGGAGATGGGGAACAAGAGATCCATGGCTTGGCATACCCGTAACTTGGGAAAGCATTACGGGAGCAAAAGCAATTGTCGAATCGAATTTTAAAGATTTTAATGTAACGCTGTCTCAAGGTTCGCATTTCTTCCAAAATTTGACATCTTTTAAAGTGAGTTATTTTACAGTTAATCAATTCTTTGAGCAGGGCTTTATTGATTGGGAATGGTTAGAAGCAATTAAACCCATTGAGGAAAAAGAATACACAAAACATGTTCAACTTGAAACTCCATTGTTAATTAAGATAAACGGAAGGGAAAACAAAGGGATAATTTTGAAATCAAAAGAATAGAAAAGTATATAGACTTTATGGGGAAAATGCTGCCTTTTATTTTATATTCATTTATATGATTAAATCACGAATTTTATTTTTCTATATAAATAATTAGTGATTTTTGAATTATTTTATATGAAATTAAAGCAAAATAATGTTAATATTTCTTGACTATTTACAAATAAACTGATAAATTTGTAACCTTTATTAAAAATATTCTGTAAGAGGAAATAAATTGAAAGAGGAAAAATTAACGAGGTTTATTAAAACTGAAGATGCAAATCAAAAGTGGTACGTAGTTGATGCTACGGAAAAAGTTTTAGGTAGACTTGCATCAGAGGTTGCAAAAGTCATTCGCGGAAAAAATAAACCTATTTTTACTCCCAATATGGATACGGGTGATTTTGTAATAATCGTGAACGCTGAGAAAGTAAATGTAACTGGAAAACGAGCAGTTCATAAAACTTATTTTTCGCATTCGGGTTATCCGGGCGGAGAAAGAATTCAGAAATATTCTGAGTTAAAGGAAAAAAATCCAGGGTTTGTTATTCGTAATGCAGTAAAAGGT
Source organism: Ignavibacteriales bacterium (assembly GCA_016929735.1). Lineage (GTDB taxonomy): Bacteria > Bacteroidota > Ignavibacteria > Ignavibacteriales > Melioribacteraceae > JAFGPR01. The sequence goes on from JAFGID010000315.1 coordinate 7,152, forward strand.
ATGTTGCCTAAAAATAGAATTGGCAGAAAATTAATTAATAAGTTAAAGGTCTATTCCGGCCCAGAGCATCCTCATACAGCACAAAAACCGGAAGCATTAAATATATAACGAGGAAATTTAATGGCAGATAAAATTTTTGTCGGGCGAAGAAAGAATGCTGTTGCAAGAGTAATACTCCGTAATGGTTCAAATAATGTTACTGTTAATAGTAAAAAGTTTGAGGAGTATTTCCCTATCGAAATTTATCGCAATGATATTTTAAGCCCCTTTAAAGTAACAGAAACACTTGGTAAGTATGATGTATTAGCCAAAGTTGAAGGTGGGGGTATTACAGGTCAAGCAGAAGCAATTAGATTAGGAATTGCAAGAGCATTAGAAGATATAAATCCAGATTTCAGGATTAGCTTAAAATCAGCTAGATTATTAAGACGAGATCCGCGAATGGTCGAAAGGAAAAAATACGGAAGACCAAAAGCAAGAAAAAGATTTCAATTTTCAAAAAGATAATAATTTATTTAATCAATCATACTTTTTGATTTGCTGCCTGTGTTCCGGATAAGTCGGAATAAAAAGCAAAGACGAAGAAAGTAGAAGAAAAACAGGAGTTATAATGTCAAAATTAGAATTGTCTCAATTAATTGAGGCTGGTGCACATTTCGGTCACCTTACACGCCGTTGGAATCCCAAAATGAAACCCTATATTTTTATGGAAAAAAATGGGATTCATATCATTGATCTTAAGAAAACTATTGACTCAATAGAGAAAGTTGCTAATTCAGTTACCGATATCGTTTCGACAGGTAAAAAAATGCTTTTTGTCGGAACTAAGCGTCAAGCAAAAGTGGTAATAACAGAAGAAGCAAAGAGAAGTAATTCTCACTGGGTCAGCGAAAGATGGCTTGGGGGTATGCTTACTAACTTTGCTACAATCCGAAAGAGTGTTAAAAGAATGCAGAATATCGAGAAGATGGAAACCGATGGTACATTCGATAAAATCACTAAAAAGGAAATTTTACAGTTATCAAGAGAAAAAGATAAGCTGAAAAAAATTCTTGAAGGCGTCGAGGATTTGAATAGATTACCCGGTGCTCTTTTTGTCGTTGATATAAAGAAGGAATCAATTGCAATAAAAGAAGCAAGAAGATTAAACATCCCGATTTTTGCAATTGTTGATACAAATTGTGATCCCAATGATGTTGATTATCTAATCCCAGCCAATGACGATGCTGTTAGCACCATATCAATAATTACAAAAACTATTGCTGATGCGGTTTTAGTTGGTGAAGAAAAATCAAAAGAGCTAAGAGCACACGAATCAGCAGAAAAAGAAAGAGTCAGGAAAGAATCAGATGATACAACAAAGGAAGAAAAGAAAGATAAAAGCCAACCCAAGACACGAAAAGTAAGATTTGATTCTAGAGACAGGAGAGGCAGAGAAAAACCTTTTGATAAATCAAGCAAGCCAAGATTTGATAAACCAAGCCAAGATAAAAAGGAAGATAATAAACAAAACAACGAAGAAAATAAACAATTAGAGAAATAAAATATAAGGAATTTAATTATGGCTATTACTGCTCAACAAGTTAAGGAATTGCGTGACAGAACCGGTGCTGGTATGATGGATTGCAAAAAAGCTTTAACTGAATCAAATGGAGATTTTGAAAAAGCAATTGAAATCTTAAGGAAAAAAGGCGCTGCAGTTGCTGCTAAAAGGGCTGAAAGAAGCGCTAACGAAGGTATGATAATTACAAAAATTTCTGAGGATAATAAATTCGGCGTTATTGCTGAGCTGAATTGCGAAACTGATTTCGTTGCCAAAAGTGATGACTTTGTTTCTTTCGGAAATGCAATTATAGAAATAATTTATCAAAACAAACCCACCAATGTTGACGAACTTTTAAATTTATCAATTAATGGTGTTAAATTATCTGATGGATTAAACGATATTGTTGGAAAGATTGGTGAGAAAATAGAAATTTCGAGATTTAAAATTTTTGAATCTGCCAATGGTTCATTAATGGATTATATACATCACGGTTCAAAATTAGGGGTCATGGTTAAAGCTGATAATTTACCTTCAGAAAAACAAAAAGATTTTGCAATCATACTAAAAGATATAGCAATGCAAATTGCAGCGATGAAACCAATTTGCGTATCACGTGAAGATGTACCCAAAGAAGTTATTGAAAAGGAAATGGAAATTTACAAGGAAATTGCGCTTAAAGAAGGTAAACCTGCAAATGTTGTTGAAAAAATTGCTCAGGGTAGAATGGAAAAATTTTACGAAGAAGCATGTTTACTTGAGCAACCATACGTAAAAGATAACGCTAAAACAGTTACTCAATTATTGGATGAATTCAATAAACAAAATTCCATAAATACAAAAATTGATTGTTTCCTACGTTATCATGTTAGTGATGAACAAAAAAATTAGAAATTATTTTGAAAGTTAATTTTGAGTAGATATTCTGCAAAAAATTATTCTGCAAAAGGTGGTAACTTCGTAATAAAAAGAAAATTTTAATTCGGAGATTACCACTTTTTTTTTATTTTAAAATTGAAATATTTTTTTTTGAGGTATTAATGGGTGTAAATAAATACAATAGGATACTTCTGAAACTAAGCGGTGAATCCTTATTGGGAAAAGAAAAGTATGGAATTGATCCTAAAATGATTGATTTCTATGCTGAAGAAATTAATAAAGTGCATAAGTTAGGAGTTCAGATAGGAATAGTTATTGGCGGTGGGAATATTTTCAGAGGAGTTGGAAATAACAACGAAACGATTGAAAGGGCAACCGGAGATTATATGGGGATGCTTGCCACTATGATAAATTCACTTGCTTTACAAAGTGCCTGTGAGGCAAAAGGTATCTTTACACGATTAATGAGTGCAATCGAAATGAGACAGATTGCGGAGTTATATATAAGGCGTCGAGCAATAAGACATTTGGAAAAAGGGCGTATTGTGATTTTTGGTGCTGGAACTGGACATCCGTTTTTCAGTACAGATACAGCGGCGTCATTGCGTGCAGTTGAAATTGAAGCGGACATAATATTGAAAGGGACGCGTGTTGACGGAGTGTATGATTCGGATCCTGAAAAAAATGTTAACGCTAAATTATTTACTGACATTACTTATTCAGACGTAATACAAAAAAAATTACGCGTAATGGATATGACTGCCATAAGTTTATGTCAAGAAAACAATTTGCCAATTGGAGTATTTAACTTCGGAGTATCTGATAATTTACTAAAAATAATACAGGGCGAAAAACTCGGAACAGTAATTAGATAGATATTTAATATTTTAATTGAGGTAATATATGAATCAAATAATTAAAGATGCGAATACCCGAATGGATAAATCCATTAACACTTTTAGGGAAGAAGTTGCAAAGATAAGAACAGGTAAAGCAACAACAGCACTACTTGATGGTATTAAGGCAAATTATTATGGAAACCCTACGCCATTAAATCAAATGGCAAGTGTGACAGTCCTTGATGTTCATACATTATCAATTACACCATGGGATAAATCGGCAGTACAGGAAATTGATAAGGCAATCCGTGCTGCCGATTTGGGGTTAAATCCTATCAGCGATGGTACAAATATTAAAGTCCCAATTCCCCCACTGACGGAAGAAAGACGTAAAGATATGGTTAAGATGGTAAAGAAGAACGGTGAAGATTTCAAGGTAGCAATCAGAAATATCCGACGTGATGCTAATGAACATTTGAAAAAGGAGGAGAAGGATAAAAAATTAACAGAGGATGATAGGAAAAAAGCTGAGGTAGAAATTCAGAAGTTAACAGATGAGCATATTAAAACAATTGATGAAATAATAAAGCATAAAGAGAGTGAAATAATGGAAGTTTAATAAATTAGATAAAAAATTATTATTAAAACCGTCATTAAAGACGGTTTTTTTATTTTATTGATTTAAAATATTTACTTATTTTTAATTGCAATTAATTAATTTATTAGTAAATAAATAATGAGGTAAATTTCAATGGCAATTTCCAAAGAGGAAGCATTAAAATATCACTCAAAATGGAAACCGGGCAAGTTAGAAGTTCTTTCATCTAAACCATGCTCGATAGCTGATGAATTATCTCTTGCATACACACCCGGCGTTGCAGAACCTTGCAGGGTAATTCATAAAAATATTGACGAGGTTTACAATTATACTATTAAGGGTAACCTAGTCGCTGTAATCTCAGATGGTACTGCTGTTTTAGGTCTAGGGGATATCGGACCTGAAGCGGGAAAACCTGTTATGGAGGGCAAAGGTGTGTTATTTAAAAGATTTGCTGATATTGACGTATTTGATATTGAGTTAGGGACTAAGGTACCTCGGGAAGTAATCAAAACTGTTCAGTACTTAGAACCAACTTTTGGTGGAATAAATCTGGAAGATATTAAGGCTCCCGAGTGTTTTGAGATTGAAGAGGAACTTATTAGGACGATGGAAATTCCTGTCTTTCATGACGATCAACATGGCACAGCAATTATTTCTTCTGCAGCAATAATGAACGCAATAGAAATTGTTGGTAAAAAAATGGATCAAGTTAAAATAGTTATTTCCGGTGCCGGCGCTGCTGGTACTGCGTGTGCAAAAATGTATCTTCAATTAGGTGTTAAGAGAGAAAATATTTATATGTTCGATATTGGTGGATTGTTGCATAAACAAAGAGGCGACATTGACAAATATAGAGAAATGTTTGCACGAGATTATGAAGAGTATCATACCTTGGCAGAAGCATTAGTTGGTGCAGATGTTTTTGTTGGCGTATCGGCTGGAAATTTAGTATCTCAAGATATGGTTAGAAGTATGGCTCCGAAACCAGTTGTTTTTGCTATGGCAAATCCCGACCCGGAAATTAAATATGAAGATGCAAAAGCTGCACGCAAAGATGTTATTGTTGCTACTGGAAGGAGTGATTATCCTAATCAAGTTAATAATGTACTTGGTTTTCCCTTCATTTTCAGAGGAGCTTTAGACGTTAGAGCAACAAAGATAAATGAAGAAATGAAAATGGCTGCATCTATTGCACTAGCAAATTTAGCAAAAGAAAAAGTTATTCCATTTGTAATAAAAGCGTATGGAGGCAAGAAATTTTCTTTCGGTCCTGATTATATTATTCCTAAACCATTTGACCCGAGAGTATTGTATAATGTGGCACCTGCAGTTGCTAAAGCAGCAATGGATACGGGTGTTGCTCTTAAACCAATTTCTGATTGGGATAAATATGCTAAAGAATTAAGAGAAAGACTAACATTTTCGAGAGAGATAGCTGAAGCGGTTGTGGATAAATTTTCTATGAGATTTGACAAAAAACCTTTTTTCAAAAAAGCTGAAAAGAAAAAAACAATAGCAAAAAAGGTTACTCCAAAAAGTGTTAATAAAAATATCAAGAAAAAAAATACTGCAAAACCCAAGAAGGTTGTGAAGAGGAAAGTGGCAAGAAAGGTGAAGAGTAAAAAATAATTACATAAAGTGAGATAGAAAATTTTTCAGGTGGGAAATAATCCCACCTTTTTTTTATTTATTTTTGTAAATCAAAATTTGTCAGTTAAAGTATAATTTTTATATCCATTGAAACAATTAATTAAAAATTTTATTTTTTTAATTCTAAGTTTAATAGTTTTTTTTGCAGGAATGCTTTTTTATGGTTTCTTGCTTAATTTGGGTGAAGTATCACTCGAAGAAGTGATGAAGAACTACGGATTAACAGAGCTTGATAGTGTCTCAATTGTTATAGAAAGGAATAAATACGAATTAAAACTATATAATAACTCAACTCTACTTAAAACGTACAAAGCCATATTCGGAAAAAACAGCAGCATGACAAAAACTTCAGCAAAGGATTATGTCACACCGATTGGTAGATATAAAATATGTGATATTAACGTAAATCATAAATATCATAAATTTTTTAGATTAGATTATCCGAATAAAAATGATGCGGTTGAGAGTTTTAAAAGAAAATATATTTCAGAACAGGAATATAAAAGCATTATTGAAAATTTTGATTCCAGTAGTTGTTCATTTCCAAATACTAGACTAGGAGCAAATGTTGGTATCCAGGGTATTGGTGATTATAATTTCTTTTTTAAGAATTTGCCATTTACATACAACTGGACTAATGGCTCGATTGCTGTAAGTAATGAAGATATTGACGAACTCCAGAAAGTAATAAAGATAGGAACTAATGTAATAATAAATTATTAACTTATTTATTAAGCAATACATATGCACAAATACCTCTTACATTTTATTTTATTTGTTTTTATCTCATATCTCTATATTGCTCAGGAACAGTTTGAGTTAGTTGAAATAAATTTTGATGGTAATTCTTCAATCTCTACTTCTGAATTAGAGAACGTCATTTATTCGAAAGAATCATCAAGCGGTTTTTCCCAATTTATGTATTCGTTAGGTATTCTGGGATCGCCCGCAGAATATTTTGAGCCTAATTTTGTCGAGAATGATTTACAAAAAATAAAGGAATACTATAGAGCTAATGGATTCTTCAAAACATCAGTTTACTCTGAAGTAGATTTAGATACAGTAAG
>JAFGID010000316.1 GCA_016929735.1 Ignavibacteriales bacterium
AATCTATTTGCGTTCCACCTTCATCACTTGTTCGGCTCCAATTAAATTGGCTATTTATTCCAAGTGTCGGTAGCAACTCACCATAAGAATTTTTCACACTCTTTTCATAAATGGATAAATTATTCGTACTTTTAATAAGATTAGAATTTCTGTTTAGCGCTATAGAAATTGCATCATCTAATTTTAATAATTTTTGACTGCTTTGCCCGAAGATTATTACCGGTATGAAAAATAAGATTGGAATTCTAAAAATCCTCTTCATTCTCTGCTCCTTTTATGTAAGTTCAATATTTTCTAATTCAACAATAATTATGACGATTGTGATTGATTAAAGTTACAAAAAGAAAATTTTTTATTTCAAATTTATTATTAGAATTTGTAGTAAATTAGTATTTATTTTATAAACTCATCTTTAATTTGAAGCAGATACTGGTAAGCTTCTTCATAAATATTCCCGATTTTTCCATCCAGAATCGCTTCTTCAATTGCAGTTTTAATTTCACCAACAAGTCGCGATGGAGGGATGTTACACACTTTCATTATCTCATCACCACGTACGGGTGATTGGAATTCTCTTAATTTATCCTTCTCTTGAACTTCAACTACTTTTTTCATCACATTATCATAATTTCGCATATAGGCTTGAACTTTATCGATATTTTTACTTGTAATATCAGCTCGGCAAAGAATAATTAAATCTTCCAAATCAGCTCCTGCATTTGCTGAAAGGCGACGAACTGCCGAATCAGTAACCCCATCATCAACCAGTGCAATCGGTCTTAAATGTAATTTTACCAATTTTTCAACATAAGGTAATTCTGTAAGCGGTAATTTCATTCTATAGAAAATCTTCTTCAACATTTTTGCACCGAGATAATCATGCGTATGAAAAGTCCAACCCACTTTTTCATCAAATTTTTTTGTTTGAGGTTTTGCAATATCGTGAACCAATCCTGCAAATCTCAGCCACAATTTTTCGGATACTTTTGCAATATTATCAACTACTTGTAATGTATGATAAAACACATCTTTATGATGAAAATCTTTTCTTTGTTCTATCCCAGTAAGATTTGCAATTTCGGGGAATATTATTTTCAGCACTCCACTCTCATTGAGCAATAACAATCCAACTGAAGGACGTGGGGATGCAAGAATCTTCATAAATTCATCAGTAATCCTTTCCTGTGATATTATTTTCAACCTGTCTGCTAACTGTTTAGCTGCAAGCATTATCGAATCCTCAACTTCAAATTGCAATTGTGAGGCAAAGCGGAATGCACGTAAAATTCTTAAAGGATCGTCGTTAAATGTCTTCAGCGGGTCAATAGGAGTTTTAATAATTTTATTTTTAATATCATTCAATCCGTTAAAGGTATCAACTAATTTTCCGAAATCTTTTTTATTTAAAGATATTGCAAGTGTATTAATTGTAAAATCGCGCCTTGAAATATCATCTATAAAAGTTCCCTCCTCTATTATGGGATTTCTACTATCTCGTTTATAGGATTCTTTCCTTGCACCAACGAATTCAAAATCAATTTCATGAGATTTGAAATGAGCCGTGCCGAAATTTTTGAATATTGTTACTTGACTAACCCCTAATCGTTTAGCAAATGAACTAGCAAATTTTGCCCCATCTTTAACGACGAGAAAATCAACCTCATTTTTTTTTCTCCTTAAAATTAAATCTCGAACATATCCACCAACAATAAACAGCTCAACATTCAACTCATCTGCTGTTTGAGACGCAATTTTAAAATACTCAAATTTCGATATTTCTTTTTCAATATTTTTCATTATCTAATAACTTTTAAATCTTTCCTAATTTTTTCAGAATTATACACAAACCATTTTGCTTTATTCAAATTATAATTTAATACCTCATTAAAACTTTCATTTGAGTAATATTTTAAAGCTTCGTTTGCATAGAATAATGCAGCATCATATTTAGATTCTTTCATAGCATATTTTGAAAGATAAAATGCAGCATAACTTGATAAATAATCTTTAACTTTTATTTTCCCATCAAAAAAATTAAATAAATGTTCTGTACTTTCATTCAATTGACCTGATAAATCAACCATCGCAGGAATTGAAAAATAAAAAATATCATCTTTATTTAAATTTCGCAATATGTTATACTTATCAAAATTACTACCTTCGACATAATCAAATACCAAATTTGTATCAATTGAGAAAAGATGAACTTTAATCTTTGCATTAAGCAAATAAAAAATATTCGGATTTTGTTCCTCTAATATTTTATATATAGAATTTGCTTCTTCAAATTTTTTGTATCGAATACAAATATCTCCCAGCAATAATTCTAAGAAATAATAATATGAAGAGCTATCAAATTTATTAATTTCATTCTTTAGAATTGAATATGCTTCATAATTCTTATTCAATTTTACTAAACAATTAATTTTTCCTATGAGCGAAGAATATGATTCCGTGTAATTATAAATTTCATCATAAATGGAAAAAGCTTCTTCGAAAAAAGAAATTGAATAAAGTTCATTTGCATCATTCAAACGACTTGCAGTATATCTCGGGTGAATTTTTTGGAAAATAGATTTTCTTCCAAAATATAAATTGGCTAAATGAAAATTAGTATCTACCTGCATATTAGAAATAAATTTTTCATATTCATTTGATAAACTATCCAACGCCTTTTTATATACTTTTTCAAATTCAAGATTACCATAAACCTCTTTAATCTTTTTCACTCCATAATTATCAATCAGATATCTTACAAATGAACCTGAGTATATATAAGATAAGGAAGAAACATTTCCAAAGAAATTTAGACCTCTGAATAAATCTGTAATTTGAATTTTATATCCATTGTGATATGCTACAGCTGCTATAAAATGAACAATATTATCATCATAATCATTTTCAATTGCCATAGCAAAACCTTCTAACATTGCAGGATTAAATCCACCTGACATTTTGAAGATTGAATAACCGTAATTTGCCGAAAAGATATGAACTAATTCATGTTTTAGCGATTGATCATAAGAATCAAAATTTAAATAAATCTGATTAGACCATGGCTTTGCAACATTAGCTACATTTGAACCGAACAATTCCCTTTTTCGTTCTCCTGTGCGAAATATAAATGATGTAATTTTTTCATGTGGTTCATCATTTAAAACATTTTTTATGTCCTCATAATAAAACTCCTGATGTAGACACAGATTGACAATATCATCATAGGGTATAGATTTACTATAAATTGTTGTAAAATGTTCTGTCTCAATTTTACCACCTAATTCATTTTCTAATCGGGAAACGGTTGTCGAAAAGCCCATTCTTGGCTTGGACAAAAACAATAAAGCGGCAACAAAAACTGAAACAATAATTATAATCAATCTTTTATTTTGCTTATTCCAATAAGAGCTAAAATAGTATAAGAATAAAACAAAAATAATATTAAGTAATCTGTAAAATATTAATGTTCCGGAAATAGTAATATCCTCATCATAGATAGTCCCGGAGAAAAAACCAATAATAGGCGAGTAAAAATAAATTTGTGGAAAAAGATAAATTTCGAAAGCGGGAATAAGACACAATATAAGGAACAACA
>JAFGID010000317.1 GCA_016929735.1 Ignavibacteriales bacterium
CCAATAAGTCTTTTAACGCAAATTATTTCTGTCCGAATGCGTGAATTATTTATGTTGGTTGACAACGAGCTGAAAAATTCACAATTCAAAAATAAACTAAAAGCAGGTATCGTCCTGACAGGAGGTGGTTCATTGCTCAAGGGATGTATCGAATTAGCTGAGGAGGTATTTGGAATGCCTGCCAGAATTGCTGTCCCCTTATATTTAGGAGATGGATTATCTAATGAAATAGAAAGTCCTGAGTTTGCAACTGTATCTGGATTAATACGCGGATTATCTGAATCTGATTATGAAGAAACAAGTACATTTAAAAGTAAAAAAGAGAAGAGAACCAAGGTACAAGGAAAAAACATTTTCAGTAAATTAAAAGATTTTTTTAATGAATTATAAATACACTAAGGAGGAAACATGTCTAGATTCTTTCAACTCGATCAAGAAGAAAATTTATCTGCCAAACTTAAAGTAGTTGGTATTGGTGGTGGCGGTTGCAATGCAATACAGAGCATGATTACTAAAGGATTGATTGGTGTTGAATATGTGGCAATCAATACAGATGCTCAAGTACTGCAAAATAATCTCGCTAAACATAAAATTCAGATTGGTAAAAACATTACTAAAGGATTGGGAGCTGGTGCTGATCCTACAATTGGGAAAAATGCAGCGGAAGAAGATAGGGAATTGTTAAAGAAAACACTCGAAGGAACCGATATGGTATTTGTTACTTCTGGAATGGGAGGAGGAACAGGAACGGGAGCTTCACCAATTATAGCTTCAATTGCAAAAAGTCTTGGTGCTTTGGTAATCGGGATAGTAACAAAACCTTTCAAATGGGAAGGAAAAAAAAGGATGAATAATGCTGAAGAAGGTATTGCTTCGCTTCGGCAATATGTTGATAGTCTAATTGTTATTCCAAATGAAAGAATATTAAGTTTAATTGATGGTCCTTTATCTGCAGTATCGGCATTTGATAAACCTAATGAAATCTTATATGAAGCTACACGTGGTATTGCTGATATTATAACAGTTGAGGGTTTGATTAATGTAGACTTTGCTGATGTTCGGACCGTAATGATGGAGGGTGGTGAAGCTTTGATGGGATGTGGCATAGCAAGCGGAGAAAATAGAACAGTTGAAGCAGCTCAAAAGGCTATTTCATCTCCACTCTTAGAAGGTATAAATATAAAAGGAGCTAAGCATATTTTACTAAATGTTACCGGTTCTCAAAATGTTTCAATGGAAGAAATTACAATAGGTAACAATATAATTATGGAAGCGGCAGGTGAAGAGGCAAATATAATTTTTGGCTTCGTCAAAAAAGAAGAGATGAATGATTATGTCTCGTATACTGTGATTGCAACCGGTTTCGATAAAGCAAGCAAAAAACAGAATATCATTCAAAAGGCAGAAAAGTCTTTTAAAATAGCAAGTTCATCTGCAGGTTATGACTACCAACTTCTTAAAGATGCTTCTGAGGAGGATCTTGATAGTCCTACGATTGTAAGAATACAAAAACTAAGAGAACAAAATAAACAACTTCAAAATAATGACGACCAATTAGATGCTTTTAGTGAGTCTAATTTAACTGAAGATTATTCGGAAGATAGCTCGTCATTTCTTAGAAAAATGATGGATTAATAATAATTTTACTGGTTATTTTTCCTCCTTAAAAAAAGGCGGTGTAAAAACCGCCTTTTTAAATTTTATTTTCGATTACCTAATTCCCTATCCAAGAAAAGAATACCTTGTTTACCATCACCAATAAATTTAAGTTTATCTAAAATATCCTGAGCGTTATTTTCTTCTTCAATTTGTTCATTAATAAACCATTGTAAGAAATTACTAGTTGCAAAATCATCTTCACCTTTAGCTAGTAAAGCTATTTTTTTTATGCTGTCTGTAATAAATTTTTCATGCTCTAATGTTTCTTCGAAAATTTGTAAATGACTGTCCCATTTCTTCTTTGGTGCATCAATTTTTTCCAATGTCACTTCACTTTGAACTTCTAAAATGTAGTTAAAGAATTTCATTGCATGTTCATATTCTTCTTGTGATTGTAATTTCATCCAGCTAGCAAAACCCTTAAAACCAATGGATTCGAAATGTGCTGCCATTGATAAGTACAAATATGACGAGAACAGCTCAGCATTTAGTTGCTTATTTAATGCTTCTTCCATCTTTTTTGAAATCATTTTTACCTCTTAATTGTTATTTTTGAATTTGTTATTTTCATTTTTGTTATTAGATGACAAATCTCAATTTCAGTTTCTCAAATATAAAGAATTTTGTAGCAGTTTATGAAATCGACTATTAATATTTTTTTTATTTTTTTATTGACATTTTTTAATAATGTTTTTTCTCAAGAATATAAAAGTATTCACCAAGCAGATAAAGAAACATTTGGTTTAAGTACAAAGCAACCAAGTTTATTTAATCCTGATGGAAAGGATATCATTCCATTAAACACAAGCAAAACAAGCGGTTTGTCGCATACAATTTTCGGATACTTACCAGATTGGGAATATAAATACAGAAGTTACTTAAGATATGATTTAGTAACACATATCGGCTGTTTTGATTTTGTTGTAGCGAGCAATGGCAATATTACAAATCCATCCTTCTGGCCATGGACTGACATAATAAATAGTGCACACAATAATGGTGTCAAGGTTATTATGGTTGCAGTTAATTTTAAACCTATTGAACAAAGAAATATTATTAAAAATTCTACAGCAAGACAAAACTTCTTCAACAACGTTAAAAGTATAATTCAGACTTTTAATCTCGATGGAGTAAATATTGATTTTGAAGGCTTATACACATCAATTCGTGGAGACACATTAAACTGGTTCTTAGCTGACTTAACAAATTTCATACATACCAATTTACCAGGTAAAGAGGTTTCTTTTGCCGGTCCTGC
>JAFGID010000318.1 GCA_016929735.1 Ignavibacteriales bacterium
AAAATAAAACAGTTCAGGAAAAATGGTTTGAATACGAAAAATATTTTGGACCTGAAATTATTCCTTAAACAAATATTTAAATGATAAAAATTACAGTATTTTATGAATTTAAACGAATTCAAAGAAAAATTAAAAAGACATAGAAAATCAGATATAATTTTTACTAATCACGCAGAAATTCAAGCATTTGTTAGGGAGGTTGATTTAGAAGAAGTGAAAGAAAATATTATTCATCCAGATAAATTAGTTTATGTTAAAGAAGAAAATGCAAAGTATGATTGTTATTTTTCTTATTCCCGACATTTATATCATAGATATATTTTAGCAATAAATAACAAGATTATTATAGTAACAATTATTAAGATAAATAGGGATTGGCAAAAAGCAATAGGATAATGGAAAAATTCAATTTTAATTATGATAAAAATTCAGATGATTTATTTGTTTATTTGGAAGGAAAGAAGTCTAAAGGGGCAGTTGAACTGGGAAATTTTATCTTAGATTTTGATGAAGATTCTAATCTGGTTGCTATGGAAATATTAAATGTTTCAGAAGTTTTAACAAAAATCTTGTCTAAAATGATTAAATTATCAAATATAAAAGAAGTAAGAATGAATATTATCAATTTTAGAAATATGGATGCAATAAAATTTAAAATCTCCGACAATAAGATAGAAGAAACTGCAAATATCTTAATTCCTCATATTCGAGAAAAAAGTCCTGTTCTAAAATATTAATTCTTGATACGAAAAATATTTTGGACATTATTCCTTAAAGTTGTTTTAAAACTCTCTCAATATCTCCCAGAAAATTTTGAGTCTGTTCTTTGAAAGTTACAAAAGACTGAAATTGTCCAGTTCCGCTAACTCCCGATAACCAATTAGTTAGTATATCAATAAAATACGAATAGCTCCCCAAAATATTATTTTCAGTATAAAAATTATAAAGTTTACTTCCTGATTTTAACAAATATTTAGATAGATAAGAAAAATCAAAATCAGCACAATTTCCTACTGTTGTTTGACATTTCCAAATTCTATCTTCACAATATCTTATTATCCTCTTTAATTCCCCTTTGATTAGGTAAAGATATTTTTCTTCTTCAAAACTTTCTCTAAATTTTTTTTCTAATATATCAAAAGGTAATGGTTTAGATTGAGATTGTTCTCTATAATAATAAGTTCCGTTATCGCATCGAATAGGTTTTTTTGATTTTCCCACAAATATAACTGCAAGTTTGTGATTCTTATAATTATAAATTCGTGCCCTAAAATCTGGAAGAGGATTTAATTTTCTTGTTATTTTATCAAGAATAAAATTTTCAATATTTGTATAATCAACTGAACTAGATTCAATCCCTATTATTTGTTTATTATTTGTAATTCCAATAATGATAAATCCTCCGTGGGTATTAGCAAAACTAGATATGGATTTTTGAGTAGTGTTATTACTTCCATCTGAGTTTGTATCATCAAATTTGAATTCTTGTTTCCATTCTAAGGATACAAATTCCCTCTTACTTGCATCTTCTTCTATTTGTTTAAACCAATCTTCCGCAATCTCTTGAGGCCAAGTTTGGATGATATTAACCATTTCTATATACTAATTTTCTTCTTTAAATGAATTTCTATAGAAATTATTTTTAAAATTTATGTTTGGATTTTTTGTATAAATTCTTTAAAAGAAAATTTTGTATAATTTGGTTGTCCAAATTCTTTGATTTTTTTAACTTGAGAATGAACCATCATAAAGGTTGCCAAAGCAAAAGGATACATTGCAAAAAATCCCATTAAAGGAGATAAAGAAGTAATTAGATTATAAATTGAAATGGGGGTACTATTAAAGGGATTTACTGATCCAATTACTCTCGCTCCAATCTCAAACAAATACATTAATCCACTAAGGGTGAAAAATAAACTAGACATAATTGAATTCTTTAAAATTTCTTGATTTATTGAATCTTTGTTGGTTACAACCCCAATAAAAGTAATTCCTGCTAAAGCAAAAGATAAGGTTATCATAAATTTAATTAATTCAATATCTTTAAATGCAAAAGACATCCCGATAGAAGTAATCAAAATTAAACCAAAAAATAAGATATAGAAATAAATAAAGGAAAATCTAAATAATAAATTTTTTATTATTATCGCCTCTTTTTTTGACATTTTGGTTAATATTGCAAGACCTATTATTCCAAAAACAAAGAGTAAGATAATGTTATTATTAAATGCAAAATAAAAAAATCCTCCACTGATAATAATAAATAAACAAAGTTTAATAATAAAATAAATCCATTTCTCTTTTGTTAAGGGTTCATCTTTTTTCTCTTTCATGAAATAATCCTCTAATTATTTTTCCTGCCATTTTTAAATCCTCAATCCTGTTTCCTTCCCACTTTCCATATCTTTAACTTTAAACTTCTTCGCTTTAACTTCTTTATCACCGACGAAAACTACTTTTTTAATTTTATAACTATTCGCATATTCCAACCCCTTCGACGGCTTCCCGTAAAACATA
>JAFGID010000319.1 GCA_016929735.1 Ignavibacteriales bacterium
AGGATCACGCGGATCTATGAAAACTGCAATTATTGGCTGAATTTTTTTGTCTGCGATTAGGTTATCCAATACGATTATCATACTACCAAGCAAATCGTTAGAATATTCATGCCCATCGGTTACATAAATAACCGGTAAATTATAAAGAGAATCATATTGGTAAGGTGTATAAACTCTGTAGTTTACATTGTAATTTAAACTTGAACTGGATATTAGAATATTATTTGACAGTGTTCCTCTTGGTTTTAATGGATCACGAATTGTCTCAGTAGGATATATCCAATTAGGCATACGCAATTCAGAATTCGGTCCGAATCCGCTATATTGTATGTATGGATTGGAAGGGTCGAGTATCCAGTCGCTGCCATTTTTGACAATTTTATAATCTAATCTTACATCCAAAGGAAAAATTTTCATTAGTCGCCAGACAAGAGTAGAACCAATTTTATTTCCTGTCCATCCGGTTGAATTTGGATTCCAACCATTAAAATCACCAGCCCATTGAATTGGCAATCCACTTCCTTTATATAAGAAAACAACCGTGTCATTTATAATAAACGGAATTTGTTTGTGAGTTTTCAAATTATTCCAGAATACATTCAAAACGCTATCACGAACAATAATATCACTAATTGCACAAAGCGAATCCAAGTATTTATTGAAATCAGCAACAGAGGCAAAAACTGAATCTCGATGTGGGTCAGAATCTATATTCACCTGAAGACTATAGTTACGAGAGATAACAAAAGCATTTAATATAATAAGAAGTAATATTTTTTTCATTTTTTCTCAAATAAATGTAAAATACTTAATGACATATGCAAAATAATATCTTATTTTTAAATAAAAAATTACGAGTTGTATTAATATTTTGTAAATTTGAAATAAATGATTTAAAATTTATGAACACACATACTGGAATATTTATAATTGTTTTTTATTTATTTTCATTTACAATGTTGGGGCAAGACATGTCAGCAGATTTTAATGGTTGGGAATTTCTCGAATGGGGAACATCGGTTGAAGATGTTCAAAGAGAATTGGCAGAGAGGGATATTGATTTTGAACCAGCGAGACCAAATCAGAAACTGCCTGCAACAAAATTTGAATATCAAGAATTTGAAACATCTCTTCATTATGATGACGGATTATATGATGTTCAACAATATAAATATTTTGAATTTAGCGATAGGAAGCATGCTGATGAATTTTTCAATAATATTTGCAACAAATTGATTGAAAATTATGGTAATCCAAATTCTCGACATAGAAACGAAAATGATGGGAAAGAAAATTTGGAGTGGTCATTGAAACACACAAACGTTAATTTGGTTTATTGGTTCGGTTCTGAAATAACAATTTTGTTACAATTTAATCCGAGTAATTAATCGAAAATTTTTAATATAGGTCAGACTTTTTAAGGTTGGCTTTTGACATTTAATTTTTATAAATAATAAATCTACGGAGACATAAAATGAGTTTTAAGGAAATTATTCCTGCAGTTCGAACAGAAAATATTACTTATGCAGTTCGTGATATTGTGGTTCTTGCAAATCAAGTAGCAAAGACTGGTAAGGAAATGCTTTATCTTAACATTGGCGATCCGAATCAGTTCGATTTCGCACCACCAAGAGCAATGGTAGAAGCAACATACAAAGCAATGCTTGATAATAAAAACAGTTATTCACCCTCCTCGGGAATTAAATCTGCGATTGATGCAATAGCACGCGAAGCCGACAGAAAGGGAATTAAAAATATTCAGGATATTTTTGTAACAACAGGAGCGAGTGAGGCAATTGAAATTTGCTTAACCGCATTGGTAAATGATGATGAAAATGTTTTGACACCTACACCGGGTTATCCGCTCTACACTGCAGTAGCAGCAAAATTAAGAGCAATCGAAAATCCATATTATCTTGATGAGTCAAATGGCTGGCAACCGGATATTGAAGATATAAAAAAGAAAATAAATAAAAAGACAAGAGCGATTATTTTAATTAATCCTAATAATCCAACGGGCTCAAATTGTAATACCGATACACTTAAAGAGATTATTAAAATTGCTGAAGAGAATGAACTTGTGATTTTTGCAGATGAAATTTACGACAAGCTGCTTTTTGATAACAAAAAGCACGTTTCAATTGCATCGCTAAATCATGAAATGCCGATAATTACTTACGGCGGATTATCAAAAAATTATATGGTACCCGGATTTAGAATTGGTTGGGGAATAGTCAGCGGAAACAATAAAATATTAAGTGAATTAATAGAGGCAATTAATAAAATTTTACGTGCGAGATTATGTGCTAATCATCCAGAACAGTACAGCATACCTGTAGCACTTGACAGCGACAACAGTCATTTAATTCCTGCAATGGAAAAACTTACAAGCAGACGAGATATGACTTACGAAATGCTTAATTCAATTGAAGGAATTAGTTGTGTAAAACCGGAAGGGGCATTTTACGCATTTCCAAAATTGGAAATAAAAAATGAGGATAGTCATTTTGTTGCAGAATTAATTAAAGAAACGGGTGTAGTGGTTGTTCCCGGTTCAGGATTTGGACAAGTACCCGGCACAAAACATTTTAGGGTAGTATTTTTACCACCGGAAAATATTCTTGAAAAAGCATATAAAAATATTGCAGAATTTTTCAAAAAGTATTGCGACAAATACGAAAAATGATTAATTTTGTGTAGTTGATTTTTCATATCACCTCCCATAAGGAAAAACGGTAAACCTTGGTTTACCGTTTTTTCATTTAAATAGTTGTTTATATTAAAAATCTTTTCTTTCTAGGAGATTTTTTGTAAAATAGTAATTATTAGGATTTACTAAAGAAAATCATGAAACCTAACTCTACCATAAGTTCATTATAACCATATCTATTATCAGCACCTTCAGGTTTATATGTATATAACATATAAGATGCACCTGCTTTTAATAAACTACTTTCACCTAAAATAAATTTTACTCCAACAGCTCCGCCATAACTTATGCCGCTCCATGTTTCGTCAACTTCTGGTGGATTTGTATCCTTAAAATTGTGTGATGTGTATCCAATTCTACCTTCAACAAAAGGGTATATGTTGCTTTTAATATCGAAATTATACGAAGGAGCAAACATAACCGTAATATCATGATTACTATAATTCTCATAACTGGAATATCTGTATCCGAGAGGATTTAGGCCTAATTCTAAACCATCAACGATGAAATATCCTATGTACGGTAAAAAAGTAAAAAAGTGTGCAGAATTAGGTTGTGTCGTTCCATTAAATACCTCTGTCTGGTTAGAATAACCAATGCTACCCCCCAGCTCAATGCATCCCCCGTGTCCGAAATTTTGTCCAAAAGATAATGTAGCGAACGGAACAAATACCAAAATTAAAAGGTTCTTTCTCATTTTTTCTCCTTGATTTTAGATGAGATAATTTAGTTAAATTTGCTCGGTAAAATTATTTTAGAAAATAATTCCTTAAAATGCAAAATTTTATCCTTGATTTATGTCTGCATTACTCAAATTATACATTGATAAATTTAAAATAATAGTTAAAAAAAACAGGGTTTGCATTTGTTTAAAGTGGGTAAAAAAATGTAATATATATCATCAAAAATATTGGGAGCAATTATGATTTAATTAACCTTTTATTTAGTATTTCAAATTTTGTTCATTAAAAAAGGCATCATATTTCTGATGCCTTTTTGTAATAATATTGTGTGTTATTTAATTGCAAAACCAACACCAGCGAGTATCTGAATTGCGTTAGTTTTAAATGTGTATCCAGGTACAAGGTTATTGTTTAGATCAGTTAATCCAAAGTTATATCTTCCATCAAGAGTAATAACGACACTACCAATATTAATATCTATTCCTGCTCCGAACAACAATCCGAAATCCGTAGATTTAATCATATCATCGATGTCTACTTCCATTGAAGAACCACCAGATTCGGCATACACTTTGGTATTTAA
>JAFGID010000320.1 GCA_016929735.1 Ignavibacteriales bacterium
AGTCACAAATTAACTGTCGGTATCGAAAGGATAAATCCTAAACAAACTTAATTTTAAATGCAGTGGTGTCTTCATATGCCAGCTAACGTTTGACAATATGGCCAGTAAGGGATTGCGGGCTTTTTTCCTATCATGGTACACGAAAAGTTGGAGCGGGCTACAAGCCTTCGAATACCATAGAAACCCTTATTGGCTATATTGTGTGTTGCCAGTAGTTATTTGTTGTTTTTCGTTATTAAATTCACTCTTTTATTCTCTAAATCAAATATAATTTCTCTGTAATCCATTAGTTTTGAATCCAGAACTTGACTTTCATTAACCTCATTATTATCCAAAACAAAATCTATCAAATTGTCTGTAATTATTTTAGTACTAAAGAAATCTCGAAGTATAATGCTAGAGAAATACTTTTTGTTAATCTTTATTTCTACAGTACCATTCAATTTTTCGTAAATATTTTGTTGACCTTTATCTTTAATCACAACAATTTGCTCAACTTTGGAAGTATCAAGCTCTACATATTCAATCTCGTTAATTCGAACTCCATTAATTAGATAATTTATTTTGTCTGTTGAAATTGTCGGTGATGCACATTTAACCTTTGAATAGTCCAAATTCATTAATCGATTTGTTTGTATTACAGCATTAATCAACTTTGGAGAATTTCTAAGTTCAGGTAATTCCTTATTAAGATGTTCAGGTCCACCTTTATAAATTTTTAATCTGTCACTGCAAATATTGGGAATCATATACCAATCACAACCAAAAGAGGAAACAGGATTCCAAAAGTATCCTGTAATAATTGGCATTTTATCAACTGTTAATGCAAATTGAATCCCAATTGGCAAAGCAGGTTTAAGGTCTCGAAATTTTTCACAAATAACTGTGTCAATGAAGATTTCATAAGTCAAAGTATCATAACCCCAAATCTGGCTATCCGAAACAATTGGCTCTTGTTCTAAATCGGTTGAGTCAATCCAGAATTCTTTTGATTCCTTATCTGTCTGAACAAAATGATTTAGTAGATAAATCTCAATCTTTGAGGTATTATCCTGACTGAATCCATTCATCGTAAACAGAATCAGTAGTGTCAATATGTAGGATGCTTTTTTCATAATTACTGGCAACGGCCGCGGGTATGAAATGTAGCGGAGTTCGGAGTTGCATCACTATCCACCGTTACTGAAATTGTTGCGAGCTGGTAAGCTCGCAAACCCCTGTAACCGCTATTTTTTATACCCGCTGTTAGCGGCTGGGGTTTATGTGATAAAATGCTATTATTTTTTTTCATTCACAAACTTTTTTGCTTCTTCACTATCAATTTGTTCAATTGCCTCTAAAACAAATTTTTGCCTGTCTTTTTTAAGTCTTTCAGCTGAACCATTTTGAACATCATCATTATCTGAGTATCCAGCAACATAATTTATAAATAGTGTAGTAGCATAATCATAAATTTCGGATAGTCTCTTAAATGCTTTCTCACTACCAGTCACTGCTATAGCATTGAGCAATATTGGGTCATATGTGAATTTATCATTGTCTAATAGAACAACCAATTTATCGAAAGCGTTTAAGCCAAATTTTTTGCAAAAACTAAAACTCTCAATTTTTATAAAAAAATCAACTGTATACTTATGATTTTTCAAATCAGGTTCCCAATTTAGTTTTGTTAAATAATAAACTAATTCCTTTTGAATATCAATATCGTTTTCAGCTAATAAGAAAGCTTCAAGTACATTTTTGTCCGAAATCTTTTCAATAGCTAATAGTTTAATGTCCTTATTACAATCATTTTTAAAAATATCAATAGCAATTCTTTGGTCTGCTATTTTTTTTAATGCTGCTTTTCGTACAAGTTCATGATTATCATTTTTAACAATCTCTTCTAAAACGTTTTGGTCTGTTATTTTTTTTACAGCACTTTCTCTTAAATGAGAGTTTTTATCATTTTTCGCAATAAAATTAAGCGTCTCGAAATCTGATAACTTTGAAAGTTTTTCAATCGCAATACTACGTATATATGAATACTCTTCTTTCTCATTAGTTGCGATATTTGCTAAATACTTTTGATTATTTATATTTTTAACAGCTTTTTCCCGAACAGTACTTTCCGAATCATTGAGTGCTATATCCAAAAGTGATTCATCACATTGTGATTTACCTAATAATTTATATGCTAATTGCCTAATATTATATGATTTATCATGCTTTGCGAAAGAAGATAAAATTTCCTCATCTGTAATCTTTTTTAGTGCAGTCTCCCGAATATGACTTAAGGTTTCTCCCTGAGCTATTTTTGCTAATATATTTTGGTCATTAAGTTTTTGAATAGAAGTTTTTCGGACTATTTCATCAGAGTCATTTAGTGCTAGTTGTACAAATATTTCTTTGTCCTTTTGATTATCTGAATTCGCTGATTTTATCCACTCTAATCTTTTATCTGGATTAGTATGCTTCCATTTTGATGTAAATAATCCCATTTATATTTTTATTAAAGGTTTGTTATTTATCGTTTCGACCCTTGCCGCTAAC
>JAFGID010000321.1 GCA_016929735.1 Ignavibacteriales bacterium
ACGCATATTCAAAGAAGAACTTGGATTGGACTCTGCTCGCATTATGGAATTATCAGGCAATAAGAACTTTATTCAAAGTCTCGGTTTGGATGTTGATGATCTGGAAGGATATCTATTGCCTGAAACTTATTATTTTTACATTGACAGAAATGAAGAACAGGTACTAAAAAAATTGAAAGAAGAAATGGATAAAGTTTTTGATGACAGTGCAAGGGCTCAGATAGAAAATTTAGGTATGACAAAACATCAGATATTAATCTTAGCTTCAATTATTGATGGAGAATCAAATATAATTGAGGAATTCAAAACAATTTCTGGTGTGTACCATAACAGACTAAAAAAGAAAATGTTATTACAAGCCGATCCAACTGTTCAATATTTAATTAGAAACAGAGAAGATAAAAGAGTAAGGGCATCTGACCTTGCATTGGATTCACCATATAACACTTATAAATATATTGGTCTTCCCCCTACACCCATAAATAATCCCGGGAAAGCGGCTATTCTAGCAGCTCTTTATCCTGAGCAACATGATTATTATTACTTTGTTGCAGATGGTACCGGAGGACATAAATTTGCAAAAACATATTCAGAACATCAAATATATGTTAGAGAATACAGAAGATGGTTAAGAAATCAGCAATAAAGTTCTTAATACTACTATTAGCAATAATTTTATTTCATTGTGCTAATCCATTACCACCAGGGGGTGGAGAAATAGATAAAATTCCTCCTGAAGTTGTCGAAGTTTATCCACCAAATGGAACTATCAATTTTACTGGTAACGAAATCGAAATTTCCCTATCAGAGTGGTGCGACAAACGAAGCGTGCAAAATGCTATCTTTATTTCTCCTCAAATCAGAAATACTGAATATAGTTGGACTGGTAAAACTTTGACAATAAAAATTGCCGATACACTTAGAGCGAATACGACATACACCGTAACTGTCGGAACCGATTTAGAAGATATAAATAACAGAAACAAAATGGTTGAAGCATTTAATTTTGCATTTTCCACAGGGACAAAAATTGATATTTGTAGTGTGAGTGGTAATGTTTACGATAAAGAACAAGCAGGAATAATGATTTATGCATACAAAATTGATGGTGCAATAATAGATCCAACCGTTGTCAAACCTGACTATTTAACCCAAGTTGGTACTAACGGAAATTTCAGACTACTAGGTATGGCAGAAGGAGAATATCGAGTATTTGCATTTAGAGATAAATTTCGGGATATGATTTACAATATTGAGGAGGATGATTTTGGTGTATCCTCCGGCGATATTCTTTTAACTTCAGAGGATTCAATTTATACGGGTTTAAACTTTATGCTCAGTAAAAAAGATACAACAAAACCTCAAATAATAAATGTAACGAATACTGACAAAAATAACATTTATGTTGAATGTAACGAACCCATAGACTTAAGCAAATTAAATGTAAGTGATTTTTATATTTATGATGCAACGAATAATAAAAATATTCAAATGAAATATTTATTTAAAGGAAAAGCAAGAGAAAATTTCTTTTTCCTATCTTTGAATAATGATTTTAACGAAAATGATGAATTGTATCTTATAACAAATAATTTAGTTGATTTGAGCGGTAACAGTAATAAAAACATTAGAATAGAATTAGTCCCCAATATGAAACCAGATACTTCGCATCCAAAAGTCTATAAAGTAGAGTCTGATTTTAACAACAGAATGATTGACTGGGAAAATCCGATTATTACAATTTATCTTGATGAAGGTTTTAATAAAACAGAACAAGAGAACACTTTTCAGTTTGTTGATAAATCAGACAAATTATATAACACGGAAATAATATATCCTGATGATGCAACTATACAAATAAAAGTTGCAGATAAGCTCAAGCAAAATGAAGAGTATGTACTTAAAATTGATTTTGGTAGAATAATTGATGCAGCTTTAAATAAAATTGATTCAGTCTTCAGTTTTAATTTTACTACTGTTACTGAAGCAAATTTTTCCGGTTTGTCGGGTAGAGTAATAAAAAAAAGTTCTGAAATAGTTGTTGTAATTTTGCAAAGTCTGTTAAAAGAAGGAAAAACATATAAATATGTTTGTGAAAATTCTAATTTTAATTTTAAGAAGGTACTGCCTGGGGATTATTATCTCTGGAGTTTTACAGATACCAATAGTGACGGAGAATATAATTATGGTGAAATTCTTCCATTTCAACCTGCAGAAGTATTTATTTTTCATCCTGATACGATTAAATTACGTGCTAGATGGCCAATTGAAGATGTAATTATAAAATTTGAATAATAAAATTTCTAATAAATTATAAATTTTAAGATGAAAGTTTACACAAAAGAACAATTATCACAGTATGATTTATCACTTACTTATGATGACATAAGTTTAATACCAACCGAAATTTCAGATGTGATAAGCCGCAGAGATATTTTTACAAAAACAAATTTTCTTGGTCTTGAACTTGGATTACCTGTTATCTCGAGTCCAATGGATACTGTAACGGGAATAAAAATGGCTCTTGAATTAGACAAGTTAGGTTGTCTCGGAATTGTAAATCGTTTTGACTTATCAATTAACGAATTAATAAACAATACAGATGTTAACGGTATAAAAGCAGTGGCGATAGGATTGAATATTGATGAAGAATTATTGGAAAAATTTGCTGAAAGAAATTTAATTTTATGTTTAGATATTGCCAATGCAAACAATGTTAGAGTTTTAGAGCAATGCGAAGAAATAAAGAAAAAATACAAAGTTAAAATGATAGTTGGTAATGTGGCTCATGGTTCAACGTTAAAACAACTTGTTGATGTTGGTGCTGATGCCGTTAGAGTCGGAATTGGTGGAGGCAGTATGTGTACGACTTCTATTCAGACTGGTATCGGAATAGGACAAGTATCCTCACTCGTCAGTGTATTGCTTGAGAGAGAAAGGAAAAATCTGAAAATTGAAATAGTCGCTGATGGTGGAATTAAAGGTCCAGGTGATATCGCTAAATCCATTGCTTTAGGTGCAGATGCTATAATGCTCGGAAGATTACTCGCTGGGACAAAGGAAACTCCAGGTGAA
>JAFGID010000322.1 GCA_016929735.1 Ignavibacteriales bacterium
TATCCATAAGCACCGATTACAACATCAGCATAATCATCTCTATTCACATTACCCGCACTTGAAACAGAAAAACCGAAAACATTGCTTGTCCCTTCTCCATCTAATATTACATCCGCGACATTATTCATACTCGAACTACCATAAAAAATATATGCACGACCAGTCGAAGAATTATATTGATATGCACCTACAATAACATCATCATATCCATCACCATTAACATCACCTGCACCTGCAACCGAGCAACCAAATTTATCACCGGTATTTTCGCCGATTAAAATTACATCGGGGGCATTGTCCATAGCTGTTCCACCATAGAAAATATAAGCACGGCCTCTGTCTGAATCATATTGCTGAGTAGCAACGATAACATCATCATAGGTATCACCATTGACATCACCCGCATTTGAAACTGCACGTCCGAATTGCGAATTACCGGAAATATTTTTTTCTAAAAATGTAATATCGGGATTATTATCTTCTATATTATTGGGTTCATACTTTGGCTTCTCGTTGTTTTCGAACTTGCTCGGATCGTTAAAAAATTCAATAGCAAGATTACCATAATATAATTCCTCACTTTTTGAGATTTGTTCTTCACTTAAAATAATACCTAATTCCTTTTGTTCAAGTATAAAATGAACTACATCGGGGGCAATTTTTCCTGCAAGTATTAAATCCTCAATTTGTGTCTTTTGAATTTCACCTTTTTGTAATGCACTTGATAGCATAACTGAACTGGTTAGTAATTCCTGTCTTATATTACCCTGAGCATAAACAACTATAGAAATTACCATACAAAAAGAAAAATAAATGAACTTTTTCATTTTAACACCAAATTTTATTTTTTGCTATTGAAATTTATGCAATTTCTATCTTATTTAATAAAAATTTTTAATTACTTTTTTTAGTGTCCATAGAAAGAAATTAAAAAAGCCCTTACTTATAATATCATTATGCCTCCATTTTTGATTTTAAAAATATTATATTTACTTATGCAAGTAATGAAAATTATTTACTTACTTTTTTTATTAGTCTTAATGCCTAATGAAATATTGTCTCAAAGGAGTAGAACATTAAGTGAAGGAATATTTTATATTTCAGATTTTATCGCTTCCGATTATTTCCTTTCCTTAAAAGAAAAAAAAAACGACCTCGATTTGGTTGACACAATTTATGTCAGAGCCTTAAAATATTATAACTACGATTATTCAGAGGCATTGCTTGCATTAACATTTGCTACACTTCCTTTCAATAAAATACCTTTGAAAATACCATTCTTAAATGTAAAATTAAACATTCCACTCCCTTCTGCTTGCGATTCCGTCTTCCAAATAAAGTTAAGGAATTTACCTTCACAATTCTTTTTTGACACACCAAAGTATGAATTTGGTGATAAGGACAAATTACCCCATTTTTTTGGGAATGCATTTTTATCTTATAATATTTCATTTTTCAATATATCAGAATTTTTCGGTATTTTAGTAGAGTTATTTGAAGAAAGTTTTGCTATTGATGGTAGATTGAATTTACGGGATATAAGGGTAAATAGAATAGGTTCTGAATTTGGAAAATTATTAGAAGATAACAATAATATTTTGCCATCACAAATGTTTTTAATTTACACACTAATTTATCGTGGAATAATTTTATGAAATCAATTTTGGTTATTGATGACGAACTTCCGATCTGCGAATGGATGAAAGATGCTTTAGAGTACGAAGGATATTATGTCGAATACACACAGGATCCTTTAGAAGGTTTACATAAGTTAAGTCTGACTGATTATGCGATTCTTTTTCTTGACATTCAAATGCCCGATATGAATGGTTTAGACTTGCTAAAAAAAATACGTGAAAAAAATATTGATATTATGGTCTTGATAATAACAGCGCATGGAAATATTGAAAATGCTGTTGCTGCAACTAAACTTGGAGCATTTGACCTTATTGAAAAACCTTTAGATAGAGAGAAAATACTGGTTAGTATCAGGAATGCACTTGAACAACAAAAATTATTAAAAGAAAATATTGAATTAAAAAAGACTTTACACGGTGCGGAAAATATAATTGGTGAAAGTAAAGTAATTAAAAATATACTTGCAACAATTGAAAGAGTAGCAAAAACAGAATCCCGCGTCTTGATAACAGGTGAAAATGGGACGGGTAAAGAATTAGTGGCAAAAGCTATACACAGGTTGAGCAATCGAGCAGATAAACCAATGATTGAAGTCAACTGTGCAGCAATACCGAGCGAATTAATTGAGTCTGAATTATTTGGGCATGAGAGGGGTTCATTTACAGGAGCAGTAAAACAGCGCATAGGTAAATTTGAATTAGCAGATGAGGGGACTCTTTTTCTGGATGAAATTGGTGATATGAGTTTACATGCACAATCAAAAGTATTAAGAGCAATAGAGGAAGAAGTCATTGAACGGGTTGGTGGAAGTGAACAGATTAAAATAAATGTTCGAATACTTGCAGCGACAAATAAAAATTTACAACAAGCGATTGAAGAAAAAAGTTTCAGAGAAGATTTATTCCATCGTTTGAATGTCCTACCAATTCACGTTCCCCCACTTCGTGAACGTCGAGAGGATATTCCACTTTTAATTGAACATTTCACAGATGATATTTGTAAGAAAAATAAGTTTCCAATTAAAAAATTTTCAAGCGAGGCAATTTTAAAATTACAATCTATGCATTGGAAAGGCAATGTCCGGGAATTAAGAAATATCGTTGAAAGAATTGTAATTATGATCTCAAGTGATGAGATAAAAGAAGAAGACTTAACAGACTTATTGCCACAGACTAAAACTGAAGTAGAAGATATTATTAATTTATCAAATTCATTTCAGGAATTTAAGGAAAAAGCAGAGAGATCTTTTATCCTAAAACAACTTGAAGCAAATAATTGGAATATCAGTAAAACTGCAGAAATATTAGGCATACAGAGAAGCCATCTTTACAACAAAATGAAAAAATATGAAATTGATAAGGAGTAAAAAACTATGGGTACAATCTTTTCGAAAATTATTAATCGAGAAATTCCCGCTAAAATAATATATGAAACAGATAATGTCCTTGCTTTTTACGATATTAATGCCCAAGCACCAACACATGTTCTTATCATCCCAAAAGTGGAAATACCAACTATATTAGATTTTGATAAGAA
>JAFGID010000323.1 GCA_016929735.1 Ignavibacteriales bacterium
GTGCTTCAGCTACCTTTCGCCCGAGCAATTCACCTGCACGTGTAAGCTTGAAAATTGTTTTCTTAATTACTTCAGCAAGATGTTGCAGGTCAACATTTCCTGCTTCACGAATTGCATCAAGAACAACACCGGGTCCACTGATGCCAACGTTTAATGTAATTTCAGCTTCAGATACTCCGTGAAATGCACCAGCTACAAACGGATTATCTTCTGGTATATTGCAAAAAACAACAAGTTTAGCACAACCGATTGAATCTTTTTCTCGTGTTCTATAAGCAGTTTCTTTTACAATTTCAGACATTAGCATTACAGCATCCATATTAATTCCAGCCTTTGTGGTGGCGACATTAATACTTGAGCAAACTTTATTAGTCTCTGATAATGCTAAAGGTATTGATTTTATTAATTCTCTCTCACCATTTG
Organism: Ignavibacteriales bacterium; assembly: GCA_016929735.1. Classification (GTDB taxonomy): domain Bacteria; phylum Bacteroidota; class Ignavibacteria; order Ignavibacteriales; family Melioribacteraceae; genus JAFGPR01. The sequence continues at coordinate 424 of JAFGID010000323.1, forward strand.
TAAATCCCTTTTGAACTAAAGCAGAATATCCGGCTATATAGTCAATTCCAATTTCTGTTGCAGCTTGGTCAAGTGATTTTGCAATCTCTACAAATTCTTCAAGCTTAAAAGCATCGAAAGGAATGGAAACAGGAGTAACAGAAACTCTTTTATTAGCAATAGCAATTCCATATTTCTGTTCCACTTCCTTGGCAAAGCTAACATGATTAGTGCCATACTTTATAATTTTATCGTAGACTTTTTGCTTAGCAATTTTTACATTAGAATCAAAACAATCACGGAGGCTAATACCGAGTGTAACAGTTCTTATATCAAAATGTTCAACTTCGGTCATTTTAATAGTTGCAAGGATTTCATCAAATTCGTATTGCATATTTTTTCTCCTTATAACCTATGCATTTGTCTGAAAACATCTTCGTGTTGTAAGAAGATTTTTATTTTCATTCTTTCGGCAATTGTATTCATTTCTGATTGTATTTGTTTAAGTTCCTTGTTGGAACTTGAAATGTCAACAAGCATAATAACGGTGAAATATTCCGCCATTAGTTTTTGTGACATATCTTGAATATCGCAATTATAATCACTCAATGCTTTTGTAATTGAGGCAATTACGCCCGGTTGATTTGTTCCGAAGGATGTTAGAATAATTCTCTCTCCAGCAGTAATCGCAGATTTTCTTTCAACTATCGGTGAGTCCATTTTACTAATACTGTGCTCAACTACTTTCCTAACGGATTCAGGTGATGCTTTTTCGCCTAATTCCTGAATTGCGGCTAAAGTCAGTTTACGGATTTCTTCTTCTGTTAACCTCATGGCTTTTCCCCTTGATATTCGTTTTGCAAATATCTGTATGCTTTATTAATTATTTTTATATTTTCTTCTTTTGCAAATTTTTCTGCATTTTCATAATTACCCTGATAAAATCTTAGCCACAATAAGCTACCTACCATTACTCCGTCAAAAACTCTATCTTCTACAAAAGCGTCAATTGTAAGATAACCAAACAATAAATTCCAAGCAAGAGACAAAGCACCTGAAAAATAATGTCCGGTGTAGACTTGTCCAGCACCTGGAATAATAAAAGATAAAATTTTTGCAAATGATTCCGAGTATTTTTCTTTTGCTATTCGATCGCACAATATTTTTAATTCATGTTGATAATCAATTAAAGCAAAAGATTTTGATGCATTTTTCCAATCGTCAGCAAACATATATGTCCAACCACGCCAGTAATTTATTTCATCTTTTTTATTGTAAAATTTGTAGTTAACATCCATCGAATCAAGTAATTGCAATGCCCGGTCTGTTGTTTTTCGTAAAATGTTTACCTTGACAATTTCAATTTGTGCATTAAACCTTTGACTATCTTCTTTTGCATTTATATCAGCAAGAGTAAAATACTTTATCGCATCATCGAATCTTGCACCCTGTTTGTATGAATCACCGGTTTTGAAACTACATTCATAGGAGTATTTTTTCCCCTCGTCAAAAAATAGTAAACGCTTAAATTCTGTAACCGCATCAAAATATAATTTATTTTCGTAAAGATTATTTGCGTAATTATATTGTGTTTCCAAGGATGTCTGGGCATAAATGGAAATACCTGCAAAAGAAAAATAAAATAAAAATTTCAATTTATTTTTCATATTTAATATTTTGGTGAAAAATAATTTTGTTCTTGAATGAATAGTTGTAGATCATTCTCAAAATTGAATTTTATCCCAGCATTGTAAATCTGTGCTGCTGCATACGAACCATAAATATTACCGGCATAAAACATTGTTGCCAGTCCTGTAAACAACCATCCGCGAAAATTATGGTCGTGATTAAAATTATCAATTGCTAAAAATGTCATCAGACCTGTGAACAGAAACGCTGTTATTCCATCTGTATATTGACCAAGCATAATCTTTCCAAGTCCCGGAATACCCGCCGACATTAAAGCAATAGTTGTTGGATTAACATAATTTGGATTTTTCTTCCTCAAGTAAAATTTTCTAAGATTATCTTTTTCTAAATCATCAAAATTTGAAAGAAAATCCGTCGAATCGGTTAAATAGATATTTTCGTATAACAACGAATAGTTTTTCAA
>JAFGID010000324.1 GCA_016929735.1 Ignavibacteriales bacterium
AAACATTATATGCAGAAAAGATCTGAAATTGGAGATTATAAATGAAAAAAAAGCATAATTTTAAAACACCTTCTGAATTTTATAGAATAAGGCGACCTTATAATTTTTCTGATTCTCAAACTATTCGTGAAGTTCAACTGCCTAAAGAAGTATTAGCATTTGAGCTTGAAAAAATAACAACAAATCAAAAAGAGAATGATTTTGAGACATTGTGCAGGAAGCTTGCTGAAAAATTAATTGCTCCAAATTTAATACCACAAGTTGGTCCAACAGGTGGAGGAGATGGAAAAACTGATACAGAGACTTATCCTGTTTCGGATTCAATTTCGCAGAGATGGTTTATACCTGAAAATGGTTGGGATAAGGATGAAAAGTGGGCTTTTGCAATAAGTGCAAAAAAGACTTGGAAATCAAAAGCTAAAAGTGATATTAAAAAAATTATCGAAACTGAAAGAGATTACACTAAAATTTATTTTATGACTAACCAGTGTCCTTCTAGTAAAAAAAAGAAAGATGCTCAAGATGAATTTAAAAAAGAATTTAGCATTGATGTTGTAATTCTTGATGGTCTTTGGATAATTGAAAAAGTATATAGCAATAACTTAATCAACTTAGTTATTAATAGTTTAAATATGTCTCAAAATTTCCTTACAGAAAAAAAAGTGCTAGGGAAAAATGATGCTGATAGAATAAAAAGGTTAGATGAACTAGAAGAACAAATAAATACTCCTAATCGTTATTTTGAACTTGACTTTCAACTAATTGAGGATTGTCTCGAAGCTGCAATACTAACTAGAATGATAGAAAAACCAAGAGACGAAGTCGAAGGCAAATTCGATAGAGTAAGAAGATTTTGTGAAAAAATGAATTTTAACAAACAATGGATACGCTACCATTATCAACGTGCTTGGACTTACTTGAATTGGTATGACGATTATGAATTATTTATTGAGCAATATCTTAAACTTAAAAGTTACATTTCTTCTGATTCAAGCATTTCTGAAGTAGAATTATATTTTAATTTATTTAACCTATTAAGAGGCATAACCTCACAGGTAAATCTCAGTGATTTCAATATTGAATTATCCAAAGAAGAATCAGATATTATATTAATATTGAAAGCATTTGAATCAAATAAGGAGCGACCATGTTCTTTATTAATTGCAAAAACTCAACTAAACTTAATTCAACTTATAAATCAAAAAAAAAGAAATGAAGATTGTTCTCAAACTATTTCAACACTCTCCAATATTATTAAAGACAGTCTTTCTTTTTTTGAGTATCCATTTGAAAGTTTCCAAAATATCTTACAAGAGATGGGTGATGTTTTTGCAGATAACGATGAATTTGATATTCTTATTGATACAATTGCATCAGTAGCTGAGCAACGTAGCTCCGAACTATCAGCTGGTGAAGTTTTTTTACAACGTGCAGCCAATAAATTTATCAACAAACTTTATAAAGATAGTGTAATATATTTTGGAAAGTCTGTTAAAAAATTAGCAAAGGAAGAAACACCTAAAGGTTTATATCTTGCTCTAAAAGGTTTAGGTTATGCCTATAAAAAACTTGGCTTAATTTATGCATCTCATAACTGTTTTGTTTCAATAGCATATAATTCTTTCAAAACTTGGTTTGAGAAAGGACAGATAACTGAACAAGCAGTACAATGCATAAAATTATTGGCAGAAGAGGAGTTATTGATTGGTCGAATTCCTATTTTTTTATCATGGTACGAGATGTACTTAGTACTATCACAGCAAATTAATCTACACGAAAATGAGAACAATATGCCAATTGAACAGTTTTTCGATGGTTGTTTGAGTACTAGATTACTTAATACTGACTTCGATGAATTAGTAAAAATTGATTACTTACCTGACTTGCTAGAAAAATTTGGTTTATTTTTGGCTTGTGATTCAGTTTTGCTTATTTCTGGTTATTCTGATAAAATTCTAAGTGAAGTTGGTGAAGAAGTATTTTCAGATGAAAATGAACTAATAGATCAATTTTCTTTATTAGCTTCTCAACCATTTAGGCATCAGATGTTATTTGATACAAATTTTATTAACAATGAACACATTAGTTTTTCATCTACTATATTAGGCTGTAAATTTGTTATCAACTTCGAATCAAATATTGAAATGATTTTAGCTGCCGAAACAATTCTTGCGTTTTTTGAAGGTTTTTTAGCTACATGTTTTTTAGACATTTGCCCAAATAAGGAGAATGTGACAATCAATCTCATACATAATGATAAATTTCAAATTCCAACCTTCACGAGCAATAACAGCAATTGTTACAATATTAATATTTCAAATTTAAAAATATCGAATGAAGAATACAAAGATTTTTGGGATTTTTTTATTAAACTATCAGCTGACATTGTTACTAAACACTTCATTGTAAAAGATGATAATAAATATTTACAAAAACTATTTGAAGAAGAAGAAATCCATGAAAGACTTTCTTTAACTCTTTATCATAGAAACTTTACATTCAATGTATTAGGTGAAGAACCAAAATTTAATATTAATGACTGGAATAATGAAAATTTAACGAAATATCCATTGAAATCTGAAAGCTTTCCTGAATTGTTAATAACGGATATACCAATTCCATTAGAAGAAAGTGAAGAAGAAGAGGAAGATATAGAACTTCATAGAAAATCTAAATTTAACCACAGAAATATGCAATTCGTTTCTATTATAAATGAAGAGTATTGGTCTAAGGCTGGTTGGGTAGGTTTTGGTTTTATTGAGATTCCAGGTTCTGGTTTTGGTTTAATGCTAAGTTATAAGTCTAGTGAATATGCAATAAAGATTTTTGATGATTGGATTGATAGATTTGGTCATGAAGATAGAAAAGGTGTTTTTCAAATTACAATAATAAGAGGTATTGATAAACATAATCCTCATTGGTATAGAGTTCAGATAAGTTCTAATATTGAGCAGCAGGACTCGAATGATACTAGATATATTACTTTTTCATCAAGAATTCATACAATGACTCCAACTAGTTCTCACAATATTGACTATATTATCAACTCTTTCAATAAACTTAAACAATTCATTCTTTTGCCTACATTTGGTGTACCAAATTCCAAGAATTTTCATCCTTTCATTGATAAGGGTATATTAATTAAAAACTTAAAAGTTATTCAAGCTTGGGAAATCGGAATGAATGATATTGAGAGAGCAGCTATAGTTAAAGGTGATAATCCAATTTTACCGAGTGATAAAACGAATGTTCCTGTACTTCAAGTTTTAGAACACCTTTCAAGGGAATAATTTAGTGTATCTGCATATAACAAACAGCTCCACTCTAAGCATTCAGAAAAGCAGTAAGAGCGTGGCAGCTGCCAAACATTAG
>JAFGID010000325.1 GCA_016929735.1 Ignavibacteriales bacterium
AAAATCCGTCGAATCGGTTAAATAGATATTTTCGTATAACAACGAATAGTTTTTCAATTTGAAAATATTTCGTTTGTACTTTTCAGAAAAATACATGGGTTGTTCGCATAGATCTCTGAATTGCGTATAATCACCCATTAAATAATTTACTTTATAAAACTCCCACTTTGCTTCATCTTCGTAAGGTGAATTAAAAAACACAGTTTTAAAATTGTCTGCCGCTTCGTTATATCTCCCCATTTGAGATAAACAAACGGATAATTTAAATCGGACACTATCGTTATTTGTTAATCGTAAAACTTCCTGGTATTCTCGATAAGCTCGAAGGTAGTCTCCATCAGAATAAAGGTGGTTTCCAAACCGCAATCTGTTTTCTGTAGAGAAGATGTAAATCTTCGTTGTATCTTCCTGACACCAAACGAGCGTTATTAAAAAGAACAAAACTAAATTAAAAGTTACTTTCATACAAAATGTAAATTAATCTTTAACAATTATGTAATAAGGAATGAATTTAATATTTTTTGGATTAAGTGTATAATTATCAACCGGGTCATAGAGTCTGCCTGTTTTGTAGAACGGATATTGTGTTGCGTCCTTAAAAAGATTTGAATCGCGTGTAAATCTATCGAAAAACATTGGCACTGCCTGAAAGATATTAGTTTTTTTTATTGCCTGAACAAAAAAGTTCGAACAGGAAGGATAAAATGGACAATTATCTCCGTCAACATCTGAAATTATAATCTGATAACCGTTACGTACCGCGGACATCACAGTTGTGAAAATATTTGTCCTGTCAAGTTTCAACTGTGGTTCTGATATTGAATTAACCTCATAGGAAACATCAACGGCAGACCACTCCTCATATTCGGGCTGGCAAATAAGAATTGAACATGTTGCAAATAATAATACTAATACTTTTTTCATAAATAAATATATTTTTTAATTAGCAAAAATATGAATTTAATTCTGGTTTTGAAACAAAGTAAAAACAAAAATTATTTGAGTAAATGTAAATTTACATATAAATAAAATAGCCTTGAATTTTATTAACTAATTGTTCAAATTCGCATTAAAAAAAATATTATATGAAAAAGTTAAATTTAGTTTTTGTTTTTTTGTGTTCAATGCTTCTTTCGTCATGTGATTTGATTGAGTTCGAAGATTTTGAAAAGATATCTTACCAGCAAATTGAAATGGAATGTATGGATTTGATTTCAATAGGTGGAAAATTACAGACGATAATTTTTTCTCAATCTGATTATGATAATTTAATTTACCAGAGATTTACTAAACCAATACATTTTTATCTATCAAGGGATCTACCCTCTATTATTGAACATATTAGAAATATGTATCCCAATTTGACCGAACAGGAGATTCTTAATAAAGCGATTGAAATATTTTATAGTGATCCTTGGCGTGCCGGCACTAAAGATTGCGAGCACCCCAAAATTGATTTTAACAGATACACACTTCTGGGACAATCTGCACATTCGGAGGGATGTAAAAGGCCAGATTATAAAATTGAATTTAGAAAGAGCAACTTTAAAAACGAATATATTTTCAAAATAACAATTACAAGGTATGGTAGTTGCGAAATGGCAATTTTAAAAAACATATGGATATTAGTACCGAAAATTCCAAAGGGTTCAATCGTTAGATTTGAAACCATAGAGACAGTTGCAGAATATCCTTTATAAGATTAAATCAGCGAAATATTTTCCACTTCAGAACGATTACTAAATTATAATAATAAACAATTTGACTATTGAACAATTTATCATTTATTCAATTTAACAATTAATCTTTTCTTCCAATTTCGTACAAAACAAGACTTGAAAATTTATAATTAAAAACACACCGTTACGTTGTTATATCCAATAAATTTCATTAATTTAGCAACGCATAATATTAACAAATTGAGGTAAAAATGACTTTTAACATTCAACATCAGGAAAAGTATTCGCGAGGCGAATTACTTTTAAGAACATTTTTCGGATGGCTTTATATCGGTATTCCACATGGGTTTTTGCTTATGTTTGTTGGGATATGGTCTTCAATACTCACCTTCATCTCATTTTGGGTAATTTTGTTTACGGGAAGATATCCGCAAAGTTTTTATGAATTTCAGGTTAAATATTTAAGATGGTATACCAGAGTATACGCAAGACTATGGAATTTAAGTGATGGTTATCCTGCATTTGGCACATCTGTTCCAAGTGATGAAAAAGTACAAGTTGAAGTTCCATATCCCGAAAAATTAAGTCGTGGTATCTTAATATTGAAAGTCCTATTCGGATGGTTATATTGCGCATTGCCGCATGTAATCATTTGGTATTTCAGAATGCTCGCATCATTTTTCTTAATGTTTTTTGCATGGTTTGTTGTTTTATTTACGGGAAATTATCCTGCAAACTGGCACAGATTTAATGTTGGTACTTTTAGATGGATGTTCAGAGTTAATTTGTACTTGTATTTAATGACAGATGAATACCCGCCTTTTTCAGGAAAGAGTGAAGAAGAATTGAATTCAACCGTAAGTTAGAAGAAATATTTCAACAAGGGGTTGCAACCCCTTGTTTTGCCGAGAATGAAAAAAAAGTTTTTCAACCCCTTGTTGCTATTGAAGAAGGCAAGGGGCTACAGCCCCTTGTTGATTTATTTCTTTGATTATTAAAAAATCATATACTTATGAAAACTAAAATTAAAATTCTGTCTTTCTTTATATTTATATTTGCATCAATAAATATTAAGGCTCAATTCAATTCAATCGGAATTGGTGGGAATCTCGGTATATCTCCAATGGTTGGCAATTTCCCAGCACAAACTGGATTGTCGGGAACTCTCTTGCTTGATGTCGAGCCAGATTTTCTTGGTGACTTATATTTTCGGTTTAGCTATTCATACATAAAAAAACTCGAATATTTTCTACCTGACGAAGGGGGCAGCAAGTATTATCCATTTGAGAAAACTATTGCTGGAAGAATTTTGATGAAACAGAATATTGGCGGCTCTTTCTTTATTGAGGAAGGATTGGGTGTTCTGGTTTTGAATGACAGAACTTTTTCAGATATCAATGAATGGAATTTGGGAGTGGTTTTTAACCTTCAGCTTTGTACTGATTTAATAGAAAATAAAGAAGATGGTTTTATTTTAGGAATAGGTTCTGAGTTTGGAGCCACATTTACGAATACAAATGCTGGTTATTATTCAGTCTTCTTTCAAGCTAAATATACTTTCAATCTTTAAATCAAACAACAACATATTAAACTTCAAATAAATATTTTACAACATCACCTCTATTAATTTTGCGAAAAATCTTATATTTGCACTCAAAATTATAAAATGGAATATTATGAGCAAACAAAACAACATAATTGAGAAAATTGTATCACTTGCAAAGCGAAGGGGGTTTGTTTTTCAATCAAGTGAAATTTACGGCGGATTAAACGGATGTTGGGATTTCGGACCACTCGGCGTTGAACTTTTAAGAAATATAAAAGATGAATGGTGGAAATCAATGACCTATAGAGAGGATATCGAAGGTATAGATGCAAGTATTCTGATGCATCCAAAAGTATGGGAAGCATCGGGACATGTTGAAAATTTTACTGATCCAATGATTGATTGTAAAAAGTGTAAAGCAAGATATAGATTAGATACACTCGGGGAATCAATTTCTGATAAGAATAAGGAGAAAGCAATTAAAAATCTTCGCGAATCTTTTACTGGCGCTGAAGAAAATGCAACTGGCGACTTAGTTAAAATTTTTGATTCTGATATTGACATAGAAGAAAAATTCGAGATGTTGTTAGAAAATAATACATTAGCAGAAAAACTATTATTAGAATTGAATTGCCCACAATGCGGCACAAAAGGGGAATTTACTTTACCACGTCAGTTTAATTTAATGTTCAAAACATATCTTGGTGCAATCGAGGATGAAAAAAATATTATCTTCCTCCGACCAGAAACCGCACAAGGAATTTATGTAAATTATCTTAACGTTCTAAATTCAAGCAGACAAAAAATTCCATTTGGAATAGCACAATACGGTAAAGCATTCAGAAATGAAATCAATACAAAAAATTTTCTTTTCAGAACCCGTGAATTTGAACAAATGGAAATGCAATATTTTGTCAATCCAAAAGATGACAAGGAATGGTATGACTACTGGAAAGAGCAAAGAATAAATTGGTTTCATTCCCTGGGAATTTCAAAAGATAAGTTAAGATTTCATGATCACCCTGCTGATAAATTAGCACACTATGCAAAAGAGGCGTCAGATATTGAGTATGAATTTCCATTTGGTTGGGGAGAGATTGAAGGAATTCACAATAGAACAAATTTCGATCTATCGCGACATCAAGAATTTTCGGGAAAATCTTTGGAATATTTTGACCAAGAATTAAAAGAGAAGTTCTTACCATTTATAATAGAAACATC